>JBPCPR010000048.1:0-2649 GCA_050998925.1 Gaiellaceae bacterium | reverse complement strand
GACGTGGGCACGGCGTCCTCGCCGCGGCCCCACAGCTCCTCCTGGAGCTTCTCGCCCGGGCGCGCGCCGATGAACTCGATTGCTATCTCTCTCTCGGGCTCCTTCCCCGACAGCGTGATCATGTTGCGCGCGAGCTCGCGGATCTTCACCGGCGTCCCCATGTCGAGGACGAAGATGTCGCCGCTCTCGCCCAGGGCGCCCGCCTGGACGATCAGCTGCGCTGCCTCCGGCACCGTCATGAAGTAGCGGGTCATGTCGGGGTGCGTGACGGTCACGGGCCCGCCCCGCGCGATCTGGCGCTTGAACAGTGGGATCACGCTCCCCGACGAGCCGAGGACGTTGCCGAAGCGAACGGAGATGAAGCGCGTGCCGTTCTGCTCCCGGGCTGCGGCGGCGGCGACGATCCACTCGCAGAGCGCCTTCGTCTGGCCGAGAACGTTCTTCGGGTTGACGGCCTTGTCGGTCGAGACGAGCACGAACCGCTTCACCCCGGCCTCGGACGCGACCTCCGACAGAACCCTGGTCGAGAGGACGTTGTTCCGGACCGACTCGACCGGGTTTCCCTCCATCAGCGGCACGTGCTTGTAGGCGGCCGCGTGGAAGACGACGGCGGGCGCGTGGCGGTCGAAGAGCTGGCGCATCTTGGCCCGGTTCTTGGTGTCGCCGAGCACCGGGACTACGGCGGTGAACCCCCGCTCGTGGATGAGCTCGCGCTCGACGTCGACCAGCATGCTCTCCGAGTGGTCGACCAGGATGAGCTCGTCCGCGCCCAGTGCGGCGAGCTGCCGGCAGAGCTCCGAGCCGATCGACCCCCCGGCGCCTGTGACGAGGACGGTCTCGCCCGTCACGTAGGAGGCGATCGAGCCGATGTCGAGCTCGACCGCTTCGCGCCCGAGCACGTCCTCGACCTGCACCTCGCGCAGCTGCCGGGCGAGCTGAAGCTCGCCGGAGATGAGCTCGTGCACGGCGGGGAGGGTCTTCACCGGGACCGCCACCTCGCGGCACATCTCGACGATCCGTTGGCGTTTCTCGCCCGCTGCGGAAGGGATGGCGATGATGACCTCGTCCGGCTTGTTGTCGCGCAGGAGGTGGGGCAGCTCGGCCGTCGTGCCGAGCACGCGGATGCCATGGAGGCGCAGGTTCTTCTTGCGCGGGTCATCGTCGACGAGGCCCATGGGCGTGTATCCGAGCGCCGGGCTCTTCAGCATCTCGCGGATGATGAGCTGGCCCGCGTCGCCAGCCCCGACGATCAGCGCTTCCTTGCCGCGGGCGACGATCCCGCGCGCGCCGGGGCGTTCGATCAGGGTCCGCGCCAGGAGCCGGGCGCCTCCGACCAGCGCGATCAGGATCAGGAAGTCCATGACGATGATGGAGCGCGGCAGTCGAACACCCGGGACCGGGTTGACGAGATAGATCGCGATCAGCGAGAGGAGGGCGGCGGCCACGACGCCTCGGGCCACCGTCCACATGTCCCGGATCGAGACGTAGCGCCACCAGTGGTTGTAGAAGCCGAAGGCGACGAACGTCGCGACCTGGATGCCGACAACGAGCAAGATCGTCCGGTCGAAGAGGCGGTCGTAGATGAAGGACACGCCCGAGTCGAAGCGGAGGTAGAAGGCGAGGTACCACGCGAGCGCGACGAGGCCCGCGTCGATGACGGCCTGCCAGATCCGGTGCCGGTTGACGAGTCCCATCACGAGGCCCGCACCGGCACGGCCGACCGGATCGCCTCCACGACCGCCTCTTGCTGGGCAGGCTCGATGCCGGCCCAGAGCGGCACGGCGACGTCCTCCGCGGCAGCGCGCTCGGTCTCAGGAAGCGAGCCCGGCTCGTACCCGAGGTGGGCGAGGGCCGGCTGGAGGTGGAGCGGGGTCGTGTAGTAGGCGGCCGAGCCGATCTCGGCGTCGCGAAGAGCATCGAGGAATCGGTCGCGCTCCTGGGTCCTGACCACGTACATGTGGTACACGTGGCCCGGCTCGTCCTCGGGCAGCTCGCAGAGGTCTTCGAGCCCCAGCTCACGGTAACGGGCCGCGGCCTCGCGACGGAGCAAATTCCAGCGGTCGAGCTCGGGCAGGAAGACGCGGAGCGCCGCTGCCTGGATCTCGTCCAGCCGCGAGTTGTAGCCGACGAGCTCGAAGCGCTGCTTGTCGCGGGAGCCGTGGAACCGCAGCATCCTGATCGTCTCGGCGAGTGTCTCGTCGCTCGTCGAGACGAGGCCCCCGTCACCGATCCCGAACAGGTTCTTCGTGGGGAAGAAGCTGAACGTGCCGGCGATGCCGACGGATCCGGCCCTGCGGCCCGACACGGTCGCACCAAATGCCTGCGCGGCGTCCTCGATGACCGGGATCCCGGCCGGCAGCTCGAAGAGCGGTGCGGGGCGGCCGAAGATGTGGACGGCGAGGATCGCCTTCGTCCGGTCGGTCACCCGGGCGGCGACATCGGTCGGATCGAGGTTCAAAGTAACCGGGTCGATGTCGGCGAAGACGGGTGTGGCGCCGAGCCTCAGCACGGGCTCGACGGTCGCGTAGAACGTGAATGCCGGACAGATGACCTCGTCCCCGGGCCCGATGCCCATCGCGTCCAGGACGAGTTGGATCGCGTCCGTGCCGTTCGCGACTCCAATCGCGTCTGCCGCGCCGAGGTAGGCCC
>JBPCPR010000120.1:0-3704 GCA_050998925.1 Gaiellaceae bacterium | reverse complement strand
GTACTGGGCTGAGCGACGGAGCCGTGCCGCTTCGGCACGGGATCATGGTCGACGTGAAGCTCATGAACCGGATCCTCGAGCTCGATCTCGAGGATCGCACGGTGACGGTGGAGCCCGGCATCAACATGCTGAAGCTCTCCCAGGAGCTCCGGCCGCACGGCTTCATCTACCCCGACGACCCCGCCTCCTACCCGTGCTCGCTGGTCGGCGGGCGGATCGGAACGAGCGGTTGGTCGCTGATCGGCGGCCGGTACGGCCACACTCGCGATCTCGTGATCAGCTTCGAGCTCGTGCTCCCGACCGGCGAGATCATCCGGGTGGGCGACGGTGGCGGGAAGAAGGTGCGGAAGTCCTCGAGCGGCTACCAGCTCAAGCACCTCTTCATGGGACACCAGGGCACGCTCGGGATCGTCACCGAGGCGACGCTCGAGCTCGTCAAGCGGCCCGAGGCGGAGTTCTCGGCCTTCTACGCCTACCCGTCCTACCTCGACGCCTGGAGGGCAACGGGCGACTTCGCCCGCTCGGGCGCCGCCACGCTCGCCGGGGTCGTCCTCTTCGACGAGTGGAAGGTCGCGTACCTCCGCCGGGACGACGAGGCGTACATCCCGCAGCCCGACCGGGTGAAGGCCGTGGTCGCGCTCGCGCTGTACGGGAACGAGGACGAAGTCCGCGCCTCGGCCAAGCGCCTGCTCAGGATCGGAAAGGAGTCCGGCGGTACGTACCTGGGCGACGAGATCTCGCAAGGCGACTGGGCCTCCCGACATGATCGCTACGCGACCCCCCTTCACGGCCGACTCCGGGACGGCCAGGTCGCGCCGATGAGCTGGCACTGCGAAGACGCCTCGATCCTGTACTCGCAGCTCCCGGCCGTGCGCGAAAAGTGGCATGCGATCGCCGCCGGCCTGCGCAAGCGCTTCGACATGTTCGACGACTGGGGGATGTTCGCCTACACGAACGGCGCCTTCAAGCCGTGGGGCGACTACCTGACCGAGATCGACATCGGCATCTGGGAGATGCAGTGGGACGACCAGAGCTGGGCAGCATGGATCGACGCGAAGCGCGAGATCGCCCGCGTCGCGCTCGAGCACGGCGGGTCGATCACCGCGTGTCACGGCTCCTGCCGCGAAGGCGAGGTCGACCTCGTGCCGGAGGAGCTGGGCGGCGGCTACGAGGTGATGAAGAAGGTCAAGCGGGCGCTCGACCCGCTGAACGTGATGAACCCCGGCAAGTACCTGCTCGACGGAGCGTACGAGGAGGACGAGACGTGATCGGGTTTCGGCTGGCGGCGCAGAAGCCGCCCGATGCGACGCGGGTGAAAGACGACGTGGTCATGCGCTTCGAGCACGTCTACGAGGTCGATCCCGCGCTCATGGCCGAGCACGCGCCGCAGCAGGACATTCCCGTCTGGGACACGGTTCGTATCGTGGACAGCCGCTGGGAGCACCTCGCCTGGATGCACGACCATTTCGCGGACTCGGTCGTCTCCGGCGAGGAACTCCTGCAGGAGATCCAAACGGAGGAGGGCGAGGAGAGATGAAGTTCAGCTACGTCATGCTCCCTGACTATCCGCTCCAGGAATCGATCGACATGATCCGGACGGCGGACGAGCTCGGCTACCACGCCGTCTACTCGGTCGACGAGACCTGGCACAAGGACATGTGGATCCTCTTCGCGGCCGCGGCGGACAAGACGGAGCGGATCCGGTTCGGCCCCAACCTCACCCCGATCGGCCTACGGGAGCCGACCCTCGTCGTCCAGGCGCTCGCGACGCTCGACGAGCTCACTGGGGGCCGAACCGAGTGCGTCTTCTCGATCGGGAACTTCGGGCTCCTGAGCCAGTACGGGATGGACTGGTCGCAGATGAAGCCGCTCTCCCGGGTCAAGGAGGCGCATCACGTCATGCGCACGTTCCTCGACGAGGGAACGATCACCTTCGAGGGCGACTTCTACAAGTATTCCGGCCTCTTCACGTTCGCGCGGCCGGTGCAGGAGCACGTCCCTCTCATCATCGGCGCCATGCGCGGACCGAAGTCGTTCCAGGCGGCGGGCGAGCTCTCGGACGGCTGCCACCACGCCCTGAGCTACTCGAAGGAGGCGTACGAGTACCTGGTCGAGAACGTCAAGGCAGGCGCGGAGCGTGCCGGGCGGGACTGGAAGGAGCTCGACATCGGCGCCTGGTGCGTGATCGTCTGCGCGCCCGACTCCGAGGAGGCAAAGCGGACGGCGCGGACGATGGTCGCCTTCTACATCTCCTCGATGCCCCACGAGCAGCTCGAGCGGCACGGGATCGACCCGGCCGACATGGCCCCGATCGTGGAGGCGCTCGGGAAGGGCGAGCTCGACCGCGCGTACGAGCTGACCACGCCCGAGGTGGCGGACAAGCTCTCGATCGCGGGCAACCCGGAGGAGTGCACGGCCAAGATCGAGGAGATCGCCTCGACCGGCGTAAACCACATGATCCTCTGCATCACCGATCCCGGGATCGTCAAGGCCTTCACGGGCAAGGACGTCAGCGTCCCCGACGTGAAGGCGCAGCTCCGGTTGATCCACGACGAGGTGATGCCGGCGTTCGTGCAGGCACCGGCGCCCCGCTAACCCTGTCGGCGGACCGCCGCTACGGGGGAGGGCCGTGGGGGCGAGATCCCCCCCCGCGGCCCTTGTTCTCTCTTAGGCGGGTGTCCGCGCCGGACCCGACGTCGCGCCCGCGAGCTCGAGAGCCTCGGACGAGGGCTGCTCGTCGCTCGGGTCACGCCAGTGGAACTTCTTGCCGTTCTGGTACTGGGCGATGATGTACCCGCCCACGCCGGCAGCCAGGGCGAGGACGCCCACAAGCAGAATCCGCCCCACGTAGGCCGTCGGATCCGCGAACTCGAGGTCGTCCGGGGCAAACGCGTAGCCGGTCATCTTCAGGTAGATGACGCCGAACACGATGAACGCGAGGTTGGCCAGGGCGAAGATGCCCGCGAGCCAGACCCATACGGGTCCGAGCTTGATCGGCCTGGGCCAGTTCGGCCGGTCCCTGCGCAGGAGCAGGAACCCCGAGAGCGCAATCACGTGCGAGAGCATGTAGCCGAGGTTCCCCGCCGCCAGGACGAAGAAGATGCTCGGGAAGGCGAAGAGCAGGAAGACGTTCATCAGCATGTCGAGCGTCATCGCCCGCGCCGGCACGTGCCGTGAGTTCAGATGGTCGAGCTGCTTGACTGTCATCCCCTCTTCCGCCAGCGCGTAGAGCGCCCTCGAGCCATCCATCGTGGCCGTGTTCATGGAGAGCAGGAGACCTCCGCAGAGGAAGACGACCATCACGCCTCCCGCGGCATTGCCTACGATCGACTCGAGCACGTCGACGAGGTAGACGACGCCGGTCAGGTCACCGAGGATGGCATCGCCTCCGACCGTCCCGAGGACGGCGATCGGCAGGAGTGCGGCGAGCACGACGTTCAGACCGCCGACCGACACGAGCGCCTTGCGCGTGTCGTTCTTCGTGTCCTTGAATTCCGGGGCGAAGGTGGCGGGCGCCTCGGGACCGTAGCTCGACCACCCGATGATGTAGAGCCAGACCATGATCAGCGCGAACTGGCTGAACGAACTCGTGCCCTCTCCGTAGAAGTCTGTCGTGGCAGCCGTGTTGTTCGTCCCGGTCGCGAAGTCGTTGAACTTCCCTGGGAGGAAGGCTCCGAACGCGATCACGACGACCGGAATCAGCA
>JBPCPR010000054.1:0-2608 GCA_050998925.1 Gaiellaceae bacterium | reverse complement strand
GCCCGGGGTGACGTAGGGCTCCAGGTAGGCTAGGTGGCAGTAGACGAAGCTTCGGCCATCCTCGGCCCGGAGCTGGAGCCCGATCCCGCAACGGCCTGAGGGCGCGGGCCAGGCGTCGGTGACGATTGCAGACGTGTGCGCGAAGACCGGGGAGCCCTCAGGCGCCGCGATGTCCGCGGCCGGGTAGTCGTGATGCCCGTGCGAGACGGACACGACGGTCGGCCCGCCGCCGACGGGAAACACGTAGCCGCCCACGCTCATCGCGCCGCTGAGCCCGGGACTCGTCGGGCGGGTGAAGGTCACGGCCGACTCCTCGACTGCCGCTTCTTTCCGAAGCTCGTCCAGCCGGGAGACCTCGTAGTCGAGGCGTTCCTCGAGCCCGGCGATGGTCGCCTGCAAGCGGTCGCGGTCGACCGCGAGCTCGGTCACGCGGCGCTCCACGGCCTGGAAGTCCTCGTCAGTCATGTTCGGGTTGCCCGCGCGCTTCTCGGCGGCCGTTGTGGCCCAGTCGAGCTTCTCGACCTGCTGCTCTTCTACGACGATCGCCTGTCGTGCCCGGGAGACGCGCTTGCGGGCCGCGGCGAGGCGCTTCTCGATGTCGTCGATCCTGAAGACGAGCGGCGCTCCGACGCCGGCGATGCTCGACGAGCCGTAGAGGAGCCCCGTCCCGAGCTCGCTGGCGAAAGCGCTCCCGTCCCCTCCGAACGCCTGGGCGAGCTCGAGCACCTGGTCGACGTACCACTGGGCGTGGTTGTAGGCGAAGATGGCCCGCGAAAGATCCTCGTGCGCGCCGGCGGCCGCGAGGTAGCGGGCGGCCGCATAGACGGCGTCCTCGGGGTTCCAGGGATTCGCGAGCCCGTCGCCGTTCGCGTCCATTCCCCAGCGGTCCCAGGTCGGGGGCATGAACTGCATCCACCCCACCGCACCCGCCGAGCTCGGGCCCATGTTGCGGCCGAAGTTCGATTCGACCTTGTTGATCGCCCCGAGCACCTGCCAGGGCACGCCGTAGGCCGCTCCGGCCTGCTGCCAGAGAGCGAGTAGCTGCTGGTAGGAGCGGGCCTCGGGCACGGTCGGGTAGAGCGAGATCGGAGACGGGATCCGGATCGAGCCGGGTGCGTTCGGTGTCGCGGCACTCGGAAGCGCGCCCGCCGAAGCCGGCGCACCGCCGCCTGCGATGGCCGCGAGCAGCCCCGCCAGGAGCAGGATGAAGATGACGCGCCGCATGATTTTCTCCATCGCGGATCTCAGGCGAGCCGCAGGTGAGAAACCTCGTCGTCTTCCACGTCCGAGACGCCTTCATCGTCCTCGGCGACTTCATCGGCGTCGGCGACCGTTTTCTTGCGCTGAGCCTGTTGAACGGCGATCTCGAAGTCGTGACGATTCGACGCGGCGCCGGCGGCGGTCTCGAAGTCGATCTCCTCGGCGAGCACGAGCTGCACGAGGTGCTGCGAGAAGCTCTGCATGTTGTGAAAGCCGCCGTCCTCGATCGCCTCGGTGATCTGCTCGGTCTTTTCCGGATCGCGGATCAGATCGGCGATGCGTGCTGTGTTCAGCATCACCTCGACCGCGGCGACCCGACCTCCGCCGAGACGCGGTAGAAGCCTCTGGCTGACGACGCCGCGTAGCACGCCCGCGACGATCTGGCGCACCATCATCTGCTTCGCGGGCGAGAAGAACTCGATCAGGCGGCCCACGGTCTCGGCTGCGTCGATCGTGTGCATGGTCGAGAGAACGAGGTGGCCCGACTCGGCCGCCTGGAGCGCAGCGCGGGCAGATTCCTCGTCGCGAAGCTCCCCGATCAGGATCACGTCCGGGTCCTGCCGAAGCACTCGCCGCAGAGCTTGCGAGTAGGACTCCGTGTCGAGCCCGATCTCGCGCTGGTTCACGATGCAGCCCTGGTCCGGGTGCATGATCTCGATCGGGTCCTCGATCGTGACGATGTGCTGCTTCCGCGTCCGGTTGATCTCGTCGATCATGGCCGCGAGGGTCGTCGACTTTCCCGAGCCCGTCGCGCCCGTGACGAGCACGAGCCCGCGATGCTCGTCGGCGAGCTTCTGCACTCCGACCGGAAGAGCGAGCTTGGCGAACGTCGGCACGTCCGCAGGGACGAATCGAAATGCGAGGGAGATCGAGCCTCGCTGCCGGAAGCCGTTGACGCGGAAGCGTCCCACACCCTCCGCCAGGTGGGCGGTGTCGAGGTCGCCCGACTCGAAGAAGTGCTCTCTCTTCGCCGGGGTCCGTGCGCTCACCTCCATGAGGAAGCGCTCGAGCACCTCATCGGTGAGCGGCGACTCGCCGATGATGGGCGTCAGCGTGCCGTCGACCCGGGCCATCGGCGCCGAGTCGACCTTGAGATGGGGGTCGCTGCCTCCGATCTCGATCACGTGTGCGAGCAGGGAATTGAGGTCCATGAGGGCCAACCCGCTCATCGGCCGTCCTGGCGGCCGCCTTTAGTTTTCAGCAGATTTCTGTCGCGCCCGCCGAGTCGGTACATCTCGCAGGCGCCTGCGCCGCAATGGGGGAGGAAGGATTCGAACCTTCGAAGGCTGAGCCAACGGGTTTACAGCCCGTCCCCTTTGGCCACTCGGGAACTCCCCCGGGGCGGCGC
>JBPCPR010000029.1:0-5800 GCA_050998925.1 Gaiellaceae bacterium | reverse complement strand
TCCAACTCGAAGGTCTTCTCGCAGGTGAGGTTGTCGCGGGCCTGCGAGAAGCGGCGCTTCCAGCCGGAGAGCTCGGCCGGCAGCATCTCGACCGGGCGCCCGAGTGTCATCGCCGCGCTCTCGGCCGAGACCAGCGAGCCGTATCCGAAGAAGACGATGGTCATCCCAGGAGCGACATCTGCGTGGGCTCTTCGCCGGCGGGCGGTTCCGACTTCGAACTCATCGGACCGCTTGGATCGATCGGCGGGTCCGGGAGCTCACGGAGCTTGTCTTCACGCCGATGGCTGCAGAGGCGCTCGCGCGCGGGGCAATCGGCGCAGAGCGACGCGTGAGGGCGGTTCGTCACCTCGAACCGCGCCCCGGCGATGCCGTAGAGCAGCTCCTCAATGCTCTCCCGGGCGGCGGCGAGATCGTCATCGCCGAACGTCATCTCGACCGGGGGGTGGTCCCCCTCGAGGAAGCTGTAGGCGGTGCGAACCGGTCCGCCACCGGAAGCGGCGGCCAGGGCGTAGATCGCACGCTGCACCTCGTACCGCTCCAGGTGCGCGTCGGGGCTCTCGTCTCCCAGTCGGTCGGTCTTGAAGTCGATGACGAGCTGCTCGCCGGAGGGGAGAGTCGCGAGCAGGTCGATCGAGCCCCTGATCAACGTCCCCTCGATCGGAAGGAGGAACGGTTGCTCGGGGCGCAGCACGACCCCGTCGGCACGCAGCTCGTCGCAGAGGGCGGACGTGAGGAAGCGGGAGACCATCGCCGACGCGCGCTCGACCTCGTCGGCGCCGGCCTCGAGGCCCTCGGAGGCCAGCACGCGCGCGCAACGCTCCGCGCCGGGTTCGGTAAGCCCGTTGCGGGCGCTCCACTCCAGCAGCCGGTGGACCGCATTCCCGAAGCCAAAACGGATCTGCCGCGCTGTTGGCCCCGAGACGGCGTCGGCCTCGGAGGGGCCGAGGAGCTCGTCGCTGCGGGCGGGCTCGGCCGGGTCGGCGACGGGCGCGCCGCCCTCGTCCCGTGCGACGGCGGGCGAGATCGCCAGCGGAGCCTCCGCGGGCCCCAGGCCGAGTTCGCGCTCGACGAGGAAGCGGTACCCGCACCGCTCGTAGAGGGACAGCGCCGAGTAGGAGAGACGCGCCGCGGAGGCGGGTGGGGCGGCGAGGTCCAGCAGAGGCGGCGAGACGCCCTCGGGAGATGGGGCGGTCTCCTCGGACGGGACGGTTGGCGGGTCGAGGTCGGCGCCGCGGCCGTGCTCGGGGAAGCTGACGATCACAGGGACCTGTGCCTCCGCGAATTCATGCTCCAGGCCGGGACGAGGCGAGGCCGCCGGGAGGGTGAGCTGAGCCGCTCCCGAGGCCCGTTCTGAGATCAACCCGTCGATCTCGGTAGTGCCGAGCTCGCGCAGGATGCGCTCGGTGACGGGGGCGCCGGTCGACATCTCCGAGGCGCGGTCGATCGCGGGGGAAAAGGTGCCGCTCAGCACCAGGCGCTCCCGTGCGCGCGTCGCGGCCACGTGGGCCAGACGCAACTCCTCGGCGGCCTCGTCCCGCTCCGCGATCTCGGTGAGCTCATCGAGCTCGAACAGCTTCTCGGAGGGCCGGCCGAGGCGAGCCAGCCGCAGCCCGAGCCGAATGGGCGATGCCGAATCGTCGTCGCCCTCCTCGCCGGCGGCCGGCTCGACGGTCCCGATTCGGATCGACGGGGGGAAGCCGGCCATCAGGCGCCGCCCGAGCTCGGGCACAGCGACGACGTCGAATTCGAGCCCCTTGGCCGCATGCACGGTCATGATCCGGACGCCGTCGTGTTCCTCGGCGGCGATCGGCGCCTCGCCCTCGCCGGCGCGCTCGCCCTCCTCGGCCGCGAACGCGAGGAAGCCACGCAGGTCGGCGCCTTCGTTGGCCTCGTACTCGCCCGCGAGACGGATCAGCTTTCGGACGTTTGCCCAGCGCGCCGCCCCGCGGTCGCGCATCAGCGTCGCGAGGTCGTAGCCCAGTGTCTCGGTGGCCGCCTCGATCGTCCCCTGGAGGCCGAGGAGGGCACTGCGCTCGCGCAGCAGCGCGATCCGCTCGTGGAACTCCCGCAGGCGGATGAGCTCCCCCTCGGGGATCGACTGAGCCCAAGCGGCGTCCTCGCCCGGCACGTCGCCGAGCACGAGCTCGCGAATCGTGGGCCAGTAGCGCGGCGAGCGTTCGCGCTCGCGGCGCGCGAGCCCGAGCCGGCGGAGCGTCCAGAGCGTGTCGGGCGAGACGCCGCAGGCCTGCGAGGCAAGCGAGCCCAGGACCGCTTCGTCGTCGAGCGGGTTTGCGATGACGGTCAGGAGCGCCAGCACGTCCTCGACCTGCTGCTGGGACCAGTACCCGCGCCCGCCCACCACGTGGGGGTCGAGCCCGGCGGCGCCGAGCGCCCGCACGTAGGCGTCCACACCGCCGAACGACCGGAGCAGCACGACCATCTGCCCCCGGCTGACTCCCTCACCGCCGTCCGCCGGCGAGCGCAGCTCCGCCAGACGGCGCGCCAGCAGTCGCGCCTCGGCCACCCGAGAAGCCGGGGCCGGTTCGTCGTCGTCCAGGTCGAGGCCGACATCGCCGTCCTCCCAGTCGCAGCTGCTCCCGGCGGCGGTCAGCAGAAGCTCGACATCCGGACCCTCGGCGGAAGGGACCGCGTCAGCCTGCTCGGATGATCCGACCGTGAGGGGGGTGTAGCCCGAGCCCATCATCGCCTCGCCGATCGCGTTGACCGAAGACAGGATGGGCGCGCGCGAGCGGAAGTTGCCGGTCAGCGATAGCACCTGCCCCTGGCTGTCCGGCATGCGGCTGAATCGATCCCTCTCGGAGCGGAAGACCTCCAGGTCCGCGTGGCGGAATCCGTAGATCGACTGCAGCTCGTCACAGACACAGAAGAGCGTGGTGTCGGGCCCATGAAGGCGGTCGATGAGCCCGAGCTGGACGCGGTTCGTGTCCTGGAACTCGTCGACCAGGAGGTGGCTGTACGCCGCCCAGGAATCGCGCAGGCCGGGATCGTGGTCCAGCAGCTCCAACGCGCGAAGCTGGAGGTCCTCGAAGTCGAGGCCCGAGCGCTCCGTCTTCAGGCGCTCGTATGAAGCCGAGTAAGTCGCGAGGAGCTCGCGCACGAGCTGGTAGGAGTCCGCCATCTCGATCTCGGCGAGCCGCCGCCTGGCGATCGGCCATTCGCGGCGGTAGGCGTCGCACGCCGCGCCGCAGTACGGCTGGGCCTTCGTGTCGAGCTCGAGGCCGAGCACGTCGTCGAGGGCCGCGCCCTCACCGAGCTGGGCCGCACGCTCGAGCCTCGGGCGGTTCTTCGCCGCGGCCGCCCCCTTGGCCCCGGCGGCCTCGGATTCGGCCAGCGCCTCGGCCGCCGCCCGCGCCAGTGCCACGATGGCCTCGGCCGGGTCGGACGGGGGGATCTCCGGCAGTTCGGGCTTCTGGCTTCCGCGGCTGCGGAGCTCGTCGTAGGCCGTGACGACGATCGTCCGCAGCGTGCGTGGCGTGGCGGCGCCGACTAGCCGGGCGGTGTCCTCGCGGTCGCCCGCGGAGAGCAGGCGGTCGAGGGCGTCCCAGAACGCGCGCCCCTGAAGGCGGGTCGCCTCTCCCTGGTCGAGGACACGAAATCGCGGATCGACCCCGGCCGCGGCGGGGTGGGCCGCCAGCAGACGGCGGCAGAAGCCATGGATCGTGGAGATGTTCGACGCCTCGGTCTGGCGTCCGAGGCGCTTCAGCTCCAACCGCAGCTCCTCGTCACCGCGCTCGGCCGCCTGGCGGCCCCGCGCGCGAAGCGCCCCGCGGATGCGGCCCCGCAGCTGGTCAGCCGCGCGCTCGGTGAAGGTGAACGCGAGGATCGAGCCCATCTCGACCTCGTCATCGACGACCGCCGAGACGAAGCGCTCTACCAGCACCCGTGTCTTCCCGGTGCCGGCACCCGCCTCGCAGAAGACGTCGACCTCGCGCAGCTCGATGGCTCGGGCCTGCTCGGGAGTCGGGGAGCTCACGCGTCCAGCTCCTCCTCGTCGTCCTTTTCCTCCATGCCCCTCTCCTTGCGGCAGATCGTCTGCCAGCGGCAGTAGCGCGGGCACTCCCCGCCCTGCGGGTCGCGGCGGACCCGCCCGGAACGGATGCGGTCGGCGATCCGCTCGGCCGCGGCCTTCGCGTCGTCGAGCGCGGCGTCGAACTCCTCGTCGGGGAGCAGGTCGGTGGATACGAAGTCGTATCCCTCGAGAAGCTGCTTCATCTCGCCCCGCAGCAGGCCGCGGCCCATCCGCTTGTCGGTTCCGCGAAGGGGCAGATAGACGCCGCCCAGCGGCTCGATCCCCCACAGCTCGCGCAGGGCCAGCGAGTAGAGCTGGAGCTGGAGCTTTCCCTCCTCGGAGAGCCCGGCCGCGGTGGTCACCTTGCTCGAGAGCTTGTAGTCCGTCACGAGTCCCACCCGTCCGGCGGGGCCATCCCCGACGTCCACCCGGTCGATCTGGCCGTGCAGGCGGACACCGTCGAGCTCGAGTGGGCCCTTGTCCTTTCCCTCTCCGAAATCGGCCTCAAGCAGCAGCGGGTCCGGGGCAAGCACCCGGTCGGCTGCGGCTTCGTCGGCAAGGTGGGCGGCGATCAGGCCCTCGACACGGCGCGCCTGGGCGAGGGCCATCGGGTCGGACGCCGGCAGATCGGACTCGGCGGCAATGCGGGTGACCAGCTCCGCCGAGCGCTCGCGCCAGGCCGACAGGGTCTCGGGCGTCGGGCGGGAGCCCCCACCTGGCGGGTCCCTGTAGAGCTCTTCGAGGGCCTTGTGCGCCAGCCCTCCGAGCACCAGGGGCTCGTCGGCCGGGTCGAGGCGCTGGGGCTTCAGCTCGTGCCCCACGAGCCACCGGTACGAGCAGGTCTCGTAGTTCTCGAGAGTGGAGGCGCCGAAGAGGTCGACCGCCTTCAGCGCTTCGAGGACAGCCGGCCCATGCAGGTCCCTGGGCTTCACGCGCTCTTCCGCCGTCGTGAGGTCCGCTTCGGCGAGCGCGAGCTCGACGCTCTCAGCCGCTCCGTTCGCATCCACATGCTCGAGCGCGGTGCGCCAGCCGTCGCGTCCGGTGACCGCGACGGCGCGCGCGAGCTCGGCCGGGGTTGACGCCTCCGCTGCGGACGGCACCACGTCTGCCGGGCCGCGCTCACGGCCGATCCGCTCCATCAGCTCATCCGGCTCCTCGGGATCGTCCGGCTGCGCGGGTGAGAGGAGGTCGCGGACCTCGTCGACGAACGGAGAGCGGGCGCTCGCCCTTCCCTCGTCGTCGGTCTGCTTCCACGAGAGGGTCAGGGTCTCTTCGGGGCGGGAGAGGCAGACAGCGAAGAGGTAGCGCTCCTCCTGCTCCGCCGGAGAGCGCTCGGGGATTCCCATGCTCGCACGCCGCTCGTCGCCGAGCAACGGAGAACCCGGGTCGCGCCGGGGAAACTCGCTCTCCTGGAGCGAGGCTACGAGCAGGTGCTTCACGCGACGCG
Source organism: Gaiellaceae bacterium (assembly GCA_050998925.1). Classification (GTDB taxonomy): domain Bacteria; phylum Actinomycetota; class Thermoleophilia; order Gaiellales; family Gaiellaceae; genus DASQGA01. The sequence continues at coordinate 323 of JBPCPR010000029.1, read as the reverse complement.
CGCGCAGTCGGTAGGGGCTGACGACCCGGACCCTGCCCCGCACCGTGCCCTGGTGGAGCCTCACCCGTACCTCGCCGAGGATCTCCTCGACCTCGGCGGGCCCTGCGGCGGCGGGCTCGAGCTCCGCGACCTCCAGCAGCGCGCGTTCGCATTCGGCGGCGGCTCGCAGTTCGAGCGAGCGCAGCGGCCCGGGGATCTCGGCGCCGTCCGCGATCGGGTGCTCGGCGATCATCCGCGCCAGCCGCGCCGTCGTCCTCAGGGAGGGCGCGCCGGGCTCGGCTTCGCGCAGCTCGGGGAGCTCGAACAGCTCGCGCGTCTTCTCC
>JBPCPR010000020.1:0-8509 GCA_050998925.1 Gaiellaceae bacterium | reverse complement strand
TGGTCGGACTGCTTCGTGTGCACCTTGACCTGGGCCCGGTCCTGCTCCCACTCGACTGGCGGCGGCGAGCCCGACGCGCCGTTTTGGACGTCGCCGAGGAGCTCTTCGAGCCTGTGGACGATGTCGTCGCCGACCGCGCCCGCGACGCCGACGACCATGCGCGGCGCGCGGTACCAGCGGTCGAGGTACTCGAGGAAGGTCTCCCGCTTCGCCGACCGCACGGTCTCCTTCTTGCCGATGATGTCCCAGCCGAGCGGCGTGTCGCCGTAGAGAAGCTCGTCGTACACGCCCTCGAGGTAGTCCCGCGGCGTGTCGTAGTACATGTTCATCTCCTCGACGATGACCCCCTTCTCGCGCTCGATCTCCTCGGAGTCGAACTTCGAGTTCCGCAGCATGTCGACCAGCACGTCGAGGGCTGTGTCGCGGTGCTCGGCCGCGCACTTTACGTAGTAGCAGGTGTACTCCTTGCCGGTGAAAGCGTTGAACTCGCCGCCGATCGCGTCGATCTCGCCGGCGATGTCCCTGGCGGTCGGCCGCCGCTTCGTCCCCTTGAAGAACATGTGCTCCGCGAAGTGCGCGATGCCGTTCGTCTCGCGGGTCTCATAGCGCGAGCCCGCGGCGAGCATGATGAAGCACGCGACCGACTTCGCCTGAGGCATCGGCGCCGTGACGGCGCGGAGGCCGTTCGGGAGGATTGTCTTCTCGAAGACGGTGGGCATCAGCTGACCGGGCTCCTTGCTTCGTAGGATTCGATTCTGCGGCGCCATTCGTCGGGGACGGGCACCGGGCGCCGCACGCCGTAGTCGAAGGCTACGTGCACGGTCGTGCCCTCGGCGACGAGCCGTCCGTCGCCGCCCCGCACCTCGAAGTCGAACGAAAGGCTCGTCTCGCCGACGCGGCTGACGCGATGGCCCACCTCGAGCCTCTCCCCGAGCCCGGCAGGCGAGCGGAAGGAGATCTTCACGTCCGCGACGATGCCGAGCTCCACGAGCTCGAGCGGCCCGAGGACCTCCTGCAGGTACGCGAGCCGGGCGGACTCCACGTAACTCAGGTAGACGGCGTTGTTCACGTGCCCGAGCCCGTCGACGTCGCGGAACGCGACGTCCTGAGCGAAGGTGTGGCCGAAGCCCTGCACGGCGGCCATGGTAACTTCGCCCCTTCATGCCGAAGCCAGGAGAGGAGACCCGCGAGGCGATCTTCGCCCAGCCCGAATGGCTCCGGGGCGTGCAGGAGCGCGTGGGGGAGCGGCGCTTCCCGAAGGGGCAGGTCCTCTTCACCGGCTGCGGCACGTCGTACCACGCCGCCCAGGTCGGGGCCGAGCTGGCCGGAGGGGCGGCGGTACAGGCGCTCGAGCTCGTCCTGCGACCCTGGCAGGCCGACGTTCTCGTGGCCGTGAGCCATGAGGGGACGACGCCGCTCACGACCGAGGCCGTGCGCGCTTTCGACGGGCCGTCCTGGCTCGTCACCGGAGCCGCCGAGAGCCCGCTTGCCGAGCTCGCGGACGAGGTCGTCCAGGTGGCACCCGAGCTCGAGGACTCGTACTGCCACACCAAGAGCTACACGGTGGCCGTCGCAGCCATGGCAGCGCTCGCGGGTCACGACATCGACGGGCTTCCGGCCGCCGTCGACGCGGCGCTCGAGAGGCCGCGGCTCGAGCTCTCCGACCACGACCGCTGGCTGATCGTGGGCGGCGGGCGCGACTGGCCGACGGCGCAGGAGGCTGCGCTGAAGCTCCGCGAAGGCACGTTCGTCGCCGCCGAGGCCTACCACACCGAGCAGCTTCTCCACGGCCACCTGGCCGCGGTCGACGACACCGTTCGCGCAATCGTCCTGGACGGCGAGGCCCGATCCGGGGAGCGGTCGCGGGATGCGGTCAAGGCACTGCGCGAGATCGGGGCTCCGACCGAGCTCCTGCCGCAGGTCGACGGCCCCGCCGAGCGGCCGATCCTCGGGATCCTGCCGTTCCACCTGCTCGTCCTGGATCTGGCCGAGCGCCGGGGCGTGAACCCGGACCGGATCAGGTGGGACGAGGAGCCCTGGAAGCGCGCTCGCGACTCCTACGAGTAACTACGCCCGCAAGATGAGTCCGCCCTTGTGGCGCGCGCCGTCCAGGAAGGCGAGCCAGTCGCGCCAGAGCTTCGGATCGGGGAGCGCCGTCGGGTTCTCCTCGGCGACGGCGAGGGCGCCTTCGATCTCCTGGGGCGTGATCCTCGACTCGTCCTCGGGCTGGAGCTTCTCGATCGGGAACGACTCGGCCATCCCCTGGAGCAGCATCTCCTGGCGGAGCAGATCGAGCTCGCGTGGCCCGAGCCAGACATGGCCCGACATGCCGTCGTTCTGCGCCCACCAGAGGTGGACGCTCATCGCGCCAACCGCCCGAGCTCTCCGAGGATCCGGTCGACCTCCTCGACGGTGTTGTAATGGACGAAGCCGACCCGCACTGCGCCGTCCGGGAGCCCGAGCCGCTCCATGATCTCGAGGGCGTAGTAGTTCCCCGACCAGACCGCGAAGTCGCGCTCGGCGAGGTGCGCGGCGACTGCGTCCGGGGCCTGCGAATCGAGCGTGATCGCGAAGGTCGGCGTCCGCCCGTCCATGGTCGGAATCCCGTGCAACCGCACTCCATCCGGAAGGCCGGCGAGGAAGCGCTCTCCGAGCTCTCGCTCGTGGGCCGCGATCGCCTCCCAGCCGACCGAGTCGACGTACTCGACCGCCGCCACGAAGCCCGCGAGCGCCTCGTGCGAGAGCGTGCCGGTCTCGAAGCGGTGTGCGACCGGCTCGTCAGCCGCGGGCCGCACTTTGTACGGGCGGAGCCGTTCGAGGAGCTCGGCTCGGCCGAAGAAGAGCCCCAGGTGCGGGCCGAAGAACTTGTACGGCGAGCAGAGGAGGACATCGGCACCCACCGCGGCGACGTCGATGGGGCCGTGCGGCGCGTAGTGCACGGCGTCGATCCACGCGAGGGCGCCCGCCTCGTGCGCGAGGTCCACGATGCGCCGCACGTCAGTCACGGTGCCGACCGCGTTCGAGGCCCACGGGTACGCGACCACCCGGGTCCGGTCCGAGAGTTGCCGCTCGAAGTCGGAGAGGACGAGCGTGCAGTCCTCCTCGTCGATGTCGACGAACCGAACCCGCAGGTCGCGGTCGCGGGCGAGCTCGAGCCAGGGCGCGACGTTCGCATCGTGATCCAGTCGCGTGACCAGGATCTCGTCGCCGCTTCGAAACTTGCGGCCGGCGGCCCGCGAGAGCGCGAAGTTCAGTGTCGTCATGTTGGCGCCGAAGCCGACCTCGCCGGGGGCTGCGCCGAGGAAGCGCGCGGCGGTCTCGTGCGCCGCCGTCACGACGTCGTCGCTCTTGCGACTCGTCTCAAATGCCCCTCCCAGGTTCGCGTTCGCCTCGCGCAGGTACGAGGCCATCACCTCGATCACGGAGTCCGGCACCTGCGTCCCGCCCGGCCCGTCGAAGAACGCCGTCGGCCGGGCCAGGGCGGTGAAGCGCGCCCGGACGGCGGCGACGTCGAAGGCGACGGTGCTCATGCGGAGTGACGCTAGCGCAATCTCTTGGGCAAGATCGCCCGATGGAGATCGCGATCTCGTGCCTGGACGACGGACTCCTGCTGCTCGACGGAAGCGGGGTCGAGCAGATCGACTGCCTCCCGACCACCGGGCTCGCACGGTCGGGGGGTCGCATCGCCCGCGCCCGGTTCGATCCGGCGGAGACGGCCACGAGCGGGGAGCTTCTCCTCTACGGGCCGAACAGGCTCGACCGGAGGCTCGCGGTGGCGGGGCTCGCCGACCCGCACGACCTCGCCTGGGACGGGGAGCTCCTGCTCGCCGTCTCGACGCTCGGCAACGCAGTTCTCTGGATCGACCCGGAGGGCCAGGTGGTCCGACGCTGGGAGCCCCCGGGGAGCGGCGACTGCCGCCACCTGAACGGTGTCGCCGTCCACGCCGACCGGGTGCTCGTGACCGCTTTCGGCCACTTTGCCCACCACCGCGAGTGGGCCGTACGTCCGCGCGACGGCACGGGTGTCCTGCTCGATGCGGCCTGCGACACCGTCGTCGCAGGGGGCTTCAGCTCGCCTCACTCCCCGAGGGCGGTCGAGGGTGGCCTCCTCCTCTGTGACTCCGGGCGCTCCGATCTCGTCGCGCTCACGCTGAAGGGACGCGTCGAGCGCCGGGTGCGGCTCTCCGGGTGGACGCGCGGGATCGCCGTGTCCGGCGACCACGTCTACGTGGGCGAAAGCGTCCGCCGTGGGGAACCGGGCTTTGCGACGGTGGCCGTGCTGGCGCGGGAGGACCTCGTGCTCGTGGACCGAGTCGAGCTGCCCGTGCGTGAGGTCTACGACCTGCTCGCCGTTCCTAGGGGCGCGGGGACGACGCTCGCGGCCCCCTCCCCGCCGCGACCTCCGATGCCCGCGCTCGCGCCGAGCGACCTCCGGGCATCGGTCCAGCTCGAAGAGCTCCGGCCGCTTCGGTGCGGCGAGCTCGCAGACGTGCACTGCAAGGTGACGAACCTGGGTCGCGAACCCCTCGCGACGGCTCCGCCCCACCCGGTCTCGGTCGCTTCGTGCTGGGAACCTCCGACCCGCGCCCTCTGGTCCCCGCTTCCGGGCGCGATCCCTGCGGGCGCGACCGCCCGCTGCAGGGTGCGTCTCCTGGCTCCAGATCGCCCTGGCCGCCACGAGCTGCGCGTCGCGCTCGTCCAGGAGGGCGTCTCCTGGCTCTCGGGCGGCGCCGCCGAGAAGGTCGAGGTCGCGTGAGGTCGGCGGTGCCCGACATCCTCGGCCCAGGCTTGCGGCTCGTCTTCTGCGGGATCAACCCGGGGTTTCGCTCCGCCGACGTCGGTGCACATTTCGCCAACCCCCGGAACGACTTCTGGCGGCTCCTCGCCGACGCGGGGTTCACGCCCCGCCCGCTCGACCCGAGCGAGCCACCTGGGCGGCTAGGACTTCGGCGCACCGCGCGGGTCGTCCGCGACCAGAGCCTCGGCTTCCCCGTACTTGTCGACGATGACGTAGCGCTCGGTTCGCTCCACGACCCCTTCGAGCTCGGGGCTCTCGTGGCCCGGAACGAGCGCGAAGCGGTCGTCCTGGGCCCGCACGGTCTCGTACTCGGCCAGTGTCATCTGCACCTTCTCGGGGCAGCCGGCTCCGCACTCGCAGTGGAACTCGAAGTAGCCGTGCTCCGGCGGCCATCCGCGCGACTCCGCCTGCTTGTCGACGCGCTCCAGGCGCTCGTTGACCTCTCGGAGCAGCGCTTCGTTCCGTGTCTGGCGCTCGAGGCGTCCGTCCATCAGCCGCTCCAACGGTTCGTGATCGGAACCCGCCGGTCTCGCCCGAAGGCCTTGGGGCGGAGCTTCACCCCGGGCGGAGCCTGGCGGCGCTTGTATTCGGCTCGGTCGACCATGGCGAGTGTGCGCTCCACGAGGCCGGGCTCGAACCCGTCGCTCGAGAGCTCCTCGCGGGAGCGGTCGAGCTCGACGTAGCCTTCGAGCACCCGATCCAGGACGTCGTAGGGGGGAAGCGAGTCCTGGTCGACCTGGTTCTCCCGCAGCTCGGCGCTCGGCGCTCGCTCGATCGTGCTGACCGGGATGAGCTTACGGTTGGCCCGCTCGTTCAGGTGGCCTGCCAATTTGAACACGTCCGTCTTGTACACATCTTTCAGGAGCGCGAATCCTCCCGCCATGTCGCCGTACAGGGTTGCGTACCCGACGGAGAACTCGCTCTTGTTGCCGGTTGCGAGCAGGAGCCAACCGAACTTGTTCGAGAGCGCCATCAAGATGACTCCGCGCACTCGGGCCTGCAGGTTCTCTTCGGCCAGACCGGGCTCGGTGCCGGCGAAGGGCTCCGCCAGAACCGAGCTCAGGCTCTCGACCACAGGCTCGATCGGAAGCTCGTGGTAGCGGGCGCCGAGGCTCTCGGCGACCCGCTTCGCATCGGCGCGCGTCTCGTCCGAGCTGTAGCGGGACGGCATCGAGACGCAGATGACGCGCTCGGATCCGAGCGCGTTGCAGGCCAGGGCGGCCGTGAGGGCCGAGTCGATGCCGCCCGAGATTCCCAGGACGACTTCCCGGAAGTCGTTCTTCCTGGCGTAGTCGCGGAGCCCGAGCTCGAGCGCCAGCCGCATCTGCTCGAGCTCGTCGAGAAGCGGCGCGACGACCGGTACCGCAAGAGGCCCGTCCGTCGCCGAGGCCGCGCCGAGATCGATCACCGGCGCGTCGACGGCGTCCGACTGCTCGCGGGCGAGTGCGCGCCGGCGCACATCGGAAATCCTGCGGGCGATGGTCGTGGACGGGTCGATGTCGACGAGTAGGAGCGCCTCCTCGAAGGCCGGGCCGCGGACGACCACGTCGCCGTCCTGGTCGAGCACGACGCTGTGGCCGTCGAAGACCAGCTCGTCCTGGCCGCCGACTGCGTTCACGAGGGCGACCCAGCAGACGTTGTCACGCGCGCGCGAGGCCAGCATCTGCTCGCGCTCGCGCCCCTTGCCGAGGTGGAACGGCGAGGCCGAGATGTTCGCGACCACGTGCGCTCCCGCGAGCGCGAGCTCCGTCGCCGGTGGGCCGGGCTGCCAGATGTCCTCGCAGATCGTCGGGCCGACGAGCGTCTCACCGAACCGGAGCAGCAGGAGGTCGCGGCCCGCCTGGAAGTACCGGTTCTCGTCGAAGACACCGTAGTTCGGCAGGAAGCGCTTGAGGTAGAAGCCCTTGATCTCGCGGTCCGCGCAGACCGCGCAGGCGTTGAAGAGGTCGCGGTCGAGGAGGGGCGTGCCGACGAGCGCCGCGATGCCGCGGGCCTCGCGGGCGATCAGCGCAAGGCTCTGCTCCGCGGCGCGCAGGAAGCTCGGGCGGAGGAGCAGGTCCTCGGGCGGGTAGCCCGTGACCGCGAGCTCCGGGAAGAGGACGAGGTCGGCGTCCGCGTCCCGCGCTTCGGTGAGTCGCGTCAGGATGCGGTCGCGATTACCGTCGAGGTCTCCGACCACGGTGTTGATCTGCGCGAGCGCGAGTCGCATGGCTTCTGCAAGTTTAGCGGTTTTCGCCTCAACGGCGAAAACCGGCGACGATCGACGAACTGCTCAGATCGCTCGCGCGATGTCGTCGAGCGACTCCGGATTCTCGAGCGACGAGAGATCCCCGGGGTCCTCGCCGAGCGCTTTCGCGCGGATGGCGCGGCGGACGATCTTGGCGCTGCGGGTCTTTGGGAGCGCCGGCACGAAGATGACGCGATCGGGCCGAAAGGCCTTCCCTAGCTCGTCGGCCGCCGCTACTCCGATCTCGGCCGCGAGCTCCTCGGTCGCCTCGACGCCGGGGCGAAGCGTGCAGAAGACCCATGCCACCTCGCCCTTGACCTCGTCCGGGATCCCGACAGCAGCCGCTTCCGTCACCGCCGGATGGCCGACCACGGCCGACTCGATCTCGGCGGGGCCGATGCGCTTGCCGGCGAGGTTCAGGGTGTCGTCGGATCGTCCGTGGAGGAACCAGTAGCCGTCTTCGTCCACGGAAGCCCAGTCGCCGTGCACCCAGACCCCGGGCAGCCGGCGCCAGTACGCGTCCAGGTAGCGCTCCGGATCCTTCCAGATCCCGCGGGTCATGCCGGGAAACGGCTTCCGGCAGACGAGCTCGCCCACCTCGCCTCGCACGGACTTCCCCTCCGCGTCGACGACGTCCATCGCCATCCCGAGCGCCGGCCCGCCTAGGGAGCAGGACTTGATCAGGGTCGCAGGGGTCGGGGAGAGGAAGCAGGCTCCCACCTCCGTGCCGCCGGAGCAGTTGATGATCGGGCAGCGGCCGCCGCCCACCTGTTCGAAGAGCCAGCGGTATGGCTCCGGATTCCACGGCTCGCCGGTCGTCACGATCGTGCGGAGGGAGGAGAGGTCGCTCGCCGGGTCGCCGTGCTGGAGGAGCGCCCGGATCAGGGTCGGCGAGCAGCCGAGCACCGTCGCGCTCTCCTCCTCGACGAGCCTCCAGAGCCGGTCGGGCGGTCGGTCCGGCGCGCCCTCCATGAAGACGAGCCTCGACCCGAGTGCACCGCCGCCCACGACCATCCACGGGCCCATGATCCAGCCCATGTCCGTCGAGAAGAGGATGGTGTCGTCCGGGCCAGCATCCGCCTGGTAGGCGACCTCCCTGGCGATCGAGACCAGGAACCCGCCCTGGACGTGGAGGACGCCCTTCGGCTTCCCGGTCGTGCCCGAGGTGTAGGCGAGGAGATATGGCGCTTCCGAGTCCACCCATGCCGGACCGAGGTCGCCCGGCTGTCCGGCGACGAGCTCCGGCCAGGTGACGTCCCGCCCGGGCCGCATCGGTACGGCCTCCCGGCCGAGGCGGCTCCAGACGACTACGTGCTCGACCGTCGGCGCCGAGGCCACCGCCTCGTCCACGATCTCCTTCATCGGAACCTCGCGCCCGCGCCGAAACGAGCCGTCGGCCGTGACCACGACCTTCGCCTCGGCGTCCGCAAGCCGGGCGGCGACCGCGGGGGCGGCGAAGCCGGAGAAAACGGGCACCTGGACGG
>JBPCPR010000008.1:0-3007 GCA_050998925.1 Gaiellaceae bacterium | reverse complement strand
GGCATGCATAGCGCAATCGTCAAGGCGATGAAGACCCTCGCACCCGAGCGGAAAGGCCTGCCCGTGGTCCAGCCGGCCGCGAGCGCAGGTTGCTGCTAGCGCGGCCGCTTCCAGGAACGCTCTCTCGCTTCTGATCCGTGGCGAGCGCCTCATGGCGGGGCAAGTCATCGGCGCTGCCCTCGTCGTCGCCGCCGTCGTCACGCTCACGCTGAGCTCTTGGAGGCTGGCCCCACGAACCCCGTCCGCTTGCTGCCCGAGCCCATGAGATGCGCCGAGCCGAGATCGGAAGAACGGCTTCGTAACGGGACGTCTCTACATGCCCATGGCGTGATAGCCGCCGTCGACGTAGAGCGTCGTCCCACTGACGTTCTTGGCCTCGTCCGAGAGCAGGTAGGCGGCAGCCGCGCCCACGTCGTCCGCCTCGATGTTCCGACGGAGTGGCGAGCGCTCTTCGACGATCGCCTCCATGGTCGGGAAGCCCGCGATCGACCGCGCGGCCAGGGTCCGCACCGGACCCGCCGAGACGGCGTTCACGCGGATCTGCTTCTCGCCCAGCTCCCAGGCCAGGTAGCGAACCGAGGCGTCCAGTGCCGCCTTGGCGACGCCCATGACGTTGTAGTGCGGCACGGCCCGCTCGCCGCCGAGATACGTCATGGTCAGGATCGACCCGCCTCCAGCCGCCTCCATGAGCGGCTCGGCGGCGCGAGCGGCGGCCACGAGCGAGTAGGCAGAGACGTCGAGCGCGAGCCAGAAGCGATCGCGCGGCGTGTCCGTGAAGCGCCCTTCGAGATCGCGAGTGTCGGCGAAGGCGACCGAGTGGACGAGGAGATCGAGCTCCCCGCCGAAGGCCTCGCCGACCTCATCGAGGACGCGCGCGACCTCGTCGTCCGAACGGACGTCGCACTCCGTCACGAGCGGGCTCTCGACCGAGTCGGCCAGCTCCCGCACGCTCTTCTCGATGCGCTCGCCCTGGTAGGTGAAGGCGAGCTGGGCCCCGCCGGCCGCGAGTCGCTGGGCGATCGCCCACGCGATCGAGCGGCGGTTCGCGACGCCGAGAACGAGTCCCCGCTTCCCCTGGAAGTCCTGAGTCACGGCGCCGCAGTCTACGCTTCGCGCATTCCGGTCGCAGTGATCACAGGTGGATCGAGCGGCATCGGCGCCGCCCTCGGACGGCGGCTGGCCGACCGGGGGTGGCGCTGCGTTCTCGTCGCCCGGGGACGGGAGCGGCTGGAGCGCCTCGCCGCTGAGACCGCGGGCGAGATCGAGACGTGCGACGTCACGGATCGCACGCAGGTCGACGATCTGGCCGCGCGGGTCGGCGAGCGACACGAGGCCATCCGGCTCCTGGTCCAGAGCGCCGGGATTCCCGCCGGAGGCACCTTCCTGGAGCTGGAAGCCGAGCGGATCGAAGCCGTCACCCGCACGAACTACCTGGCAGGTGTCTGGTGCGTCCGGGCGTTCCTCCCGCTCCTCGAGCGCGGCGCCCCGGCTGCGGTCGTAAACGTCGCCTCGGTGGCCGGCGCGATTCCGATCGGCTCGTACGGGCCCTACACGGCCGCCAAGCATGCGCAGCTCGCGTTCTCACGGAATGTCGCGGCCGAGCTCGCACCTCGCGGGATCCGGGTGTTGAGCGTGAACCCGGGCCCGGTCGCGACAGAGGGATTCCCGCAGACGCGCCTACTCGCCGGGCGGCTCTCCCGCCGGCTCGTGATCTCGCCCGAGCGAGTCGCGGACGCGACCCTCGAAGCCCTGGATCGCGGGCGCGGAGAGATCTTCGTGCCGAGAGTCTTCAGGTTCGCAGCCGCCGCGGAGGGCCTCGCCCCCGGGCTCGTCACCAAGCTCGGCATCCGGCGGGGCCCCGGCCGGTAGGGCAGGGGGTCGGGCGAGGCCTAGGTAGGCGCTGGGTTGAGCCGCGCGCAGGCGGGGAACATTCCGCTGCCCATGTCGAGACTGCGACGAGCCAACTGCTCCGGCCCCGGTATCGCCCGCCGTCGACGCGGGCGCGGCTTCGAGTACGTCGCCGAAGACGGTGAGCGCGTCGAGGATCCGGAAGTGCTCCGGCGGATCGGCGAGCTCGTCATTCCCCCCGCCTGGGCCGACGTATGGATCTGCCCCTACCCGAACGGCCACATCCAGGCGATCGGTACGGACGTAGCCGACAGGAGGCAGTATCGCTACCACGACAGGTGGCGCCAGCGGCGAGACCAGGAGAAGTTCGACGAGATGCTCGCCTTCGCCCGGGCGCTTCCGCAAGTGCGCGCCGTCGCGGCGAAGCACGTCAAGCTGAAGGGGATGCCGCGCCAGCGCGTGCTCGCCTGTGCCGTCCGGCTCCTCGACCGTGGCTTCTTCAGGATCGGCGGCGAGGACTATGCCGAGCAGAACCAGACCTACGGGCTCGCGACGATGCAGAAGCGCCACGTGACCGTCGGCGAAGGCGGCCTGATCACGTTCGAGTACGAGGCCAAGGGAGGGAAGCACCAGATCAAGTCGATCGTCGATCCACACGTCTGCGAGGTCCTGGACGCGCTGAAGCGCAGGCGAAGCGGCGGTGAGCTCCTCGCGTACAAGCCGAAGGGACGCTGGGTCGACGTTCGCTCAGGTGACATCAACAGCTACATCAAGGAGATCACGGGGGCGGACTTCTCCGCCAAGGACTTTCGCACCTGGAACGCCACCGTGCTCGCGGCCGTCGGGCTCGCCGTCTCGGGGCCTGCCGCCGGCACGCCGACGGCCCGCAAGCGCGCAGTCGCGCGAGCGATCAAGGAGGTCGCGCACTACCTCGACAACACGCCGGCGGTGTGCCGAGCCTCGTACATCGACCCTCGCGTCTTCGACCGGTTCGACGACGGGGTCACGATCGGCGGTGCCCTCGACCGCCTGGGCGACGAGAGCCGGTTCGGCGAGCCCTCGACGCAGGGCGCCATCGAGGAGGCCGTGCTCGACCTGCTCGAGGAGGAGGACTCGGCCTCGATCGAGAACGTCGCCTAGCGGGCGGGCTGGCGAGCAA
>JBPCPR010000304.1:0-3438 GCA_050998925.1 Gaiellaceae bacterium | reverse complement strand
GATCTCTCCGGCGCCGTCCGCGAAGCGGAACCGCTTCGCGGTAGACGAGGGCTTGGCGGGGATCTCGACGAGCGGCCAGCGCTCCTCGATCAGGGCCCGGATCTCCTCGCCGGCGAGCACCTGGTCTGCATCCCAGCGCTCGTCCGCGTCGAGCGGCATGAACTCGATGAAGCGGACGACGTAGGGCTTTCGGCGGGCAAGCTCCGCGAGCGCGGGCACCTCCTCCTCCGTGAACCCTCTGATGGCGACGCAGTTCACCTTGATGGGGCGAAGCTCCGGATGGCTCTCAGCCTCCTCGAGCCCACGGAGAACCTTGTCGAGGGCGTCGCGGCGCGTGATCTCCGCGAAGCGAACGTGCGAGAGCGAGTCGAGCGAGACGTTGAGCCGCCTGAGACCGGCCTCGACGAGCGGCCCCGCGAGCCGATCGAGGAGGACGCCGTTCGTCGTCAGGGAGAGGTCTTCCACCCCCGGCGTCCGTGCGAGCATCTCGACGAGCGTGGGCAGGTCGCGCCGCACGAGCGGCTCGCCGCCGGTGAGGCGAACCTCGTCCACACCCATCCCGGCCATGATCCCGACGAGGCGCTGGATCTCCTCGAAGGAGAGGATCTCGTCGCGGCGGAGCCATTCGAGCCCCTCGGCGGGCATGCAGTAGGTGCAGCGGAAGTTGCACTTGTCCGTGACCGAGACGCGAACGCTCTTGATCGCCCGGCCGAAGCTGTCGGTGAGCTGCTCCACGCTGTCAGCCTACCCGCCGACAGTCATGCTCTTCGCGTGCCACGTCTCGAGACGAAGGTCTGGCTCGCCCTCGCGACGATCTACGTCGTCTGGGGCTCGACCTTCATGGCCATCACGATCGCGGTTCGCGATCTGCCGCCGTTTCTGTCCATGGGACTCCGGCATCTGCTTGCCGGTGTGCTCCTGCTCGCCTGGGCCTTGCCGCGCGGGGATCGTGTCGGCGACCGCATCGGCCTGCGCCAGATCGGCGCCGCCGCGATCTTCGGGGGTGCACTCTTCCTCGCCGGGCACGGCGGGCTGGCCTGGGCACAGCAGACCGTGCCATCGGGTGTCACTGCCCTGCTCTCGGGGAGCATTCCGCTCTGGGTCGCCCTGCTCGATCGGGTCGTTTTCGGGAAGCGGCTGCACCGTCTGGCGGGGATCGGGCTCGTGACCGGTTTCCTGGGACTCGCCCTCCTGGTCGATCCCTTCGGCGAGGGCCGCGTCGATCGGGTCGGCGCCGTGGTCGCGGTCTTCGCTGCGTTCGCCTGGGCGTCGGGCTCGCTCTACTCCCGTGGCGCCCCGCTGCCGCAGCGTCCGATCGTCGCCGCTGGGCTCGCCGCACTGTGCGGGGGCGTTCTCCTCACCGCGGTGTCGGCCGCTAGTGGCGAGCTCAGCGAGGTGCGCGTTACGTGGGAGGCCGTCGCAGCCGTCGCATACCTGGTCGTCTTCGGGACACTCGTTGCGTTCAGCGCTTACGTCTGGCTGCTTCGCGTCGCCCCAACCTCTCTCGTGGCGACGTACGCGTTTGTGAACCCCATCGTGGCCGTGTTCCTCGGCTGGACGCTGCTCGGGGAGGAGATCACCCTTTCGACGCTGGCGGCGGGCGGAGCGATCGTGGTCTCGGTCGCGCTGATCGTCTGGACGTCGAACCGCGTCACGGATCCGGGGCGGGGCCTCAGGCGGAGCGGGGCCAAGCCGGCGTCCGAGGTCAGCCCGCCGCCGTGAGCCCGGACAGTCCGAGCCTCATCCGGTAGAAACACCTGGCCATGGATCAGGCCGTTACCCCGCTGGCGGACGCCGCCGAGGCATTTCTCGCCGACGCTCGCATCGTGCCGTTCACGACTCCCGGCCACAAGCGCGCGCCGCACCTGGTCGACGACTTCCTCCGCCAGGATCTGCCGCTCTCGTCGGGGGCCGACGATCTGCATGGACACGGGGGCTACCTCGCAGCCGCGGAGGGTCTGGCTGCGGAGCTCTGGAGCGCCGATCTCTGCCGCTTCTGCCTGAACGGCTCCACGCAGGGAAACCAGACGCTCGCGCTCGCCGCGGCGAGGCCCGGGGAGCAGGTGATCGTCTCACGAAACCTCCACAAGTCGGTGTTCGCCGGGCTCGTCCTGGCTGGGCTCGAACCAGTCTGGATCCGGCCCGAGATCGATCTCCGTACCGGGCTCGCGCATGCAATCGAGACCGAGGCTCTGGCTGCGGCGCTGGCCGTAGCGCCGGACGCGCGAGCCGTCGTCCTCGTCGAGCCCTCCTTCGTCGGGGTCGTCAGCGACGTGGCCGTGCTCGCTGGGCTGAGTCACGAAGCCGGCCTTCCGCTCATCGTCGACCAGGCCTGGGGGGCGCACTTCGGCTTTCATCCCGGGCTTCCGGCCCACAGCCTCGCCCTCGGCGCCGACGCGATCGTCGCGTCCGCGCACAAGACGCTGGCCTCCTTCACGCAAGGCGCCTACCTCTTCGCGCAGGGCGGCAGGCTCGACCTGACCCGGGTCAGCGAGGCCTTCGATCTCCTGCACACGACGAGCCCCTCGGCGGCCATCCTCGCGAGCCTCGACCGGGCGCGGCATCTCATGGCGACCCGTGGCGAGGGGCTCCTCGGGAGGACGCTCGAGCTGGCCGCCGGCATCCGTGCCCGGCTGGCGGGCGTCGAGGGGCTCACAGTCGTCGACTCCGACGACCGGACGAAGATCGTCCTGGCACTCGCCGCGACCGGGGCAGACGGCTTCGAGGTCGAGGACGACCTCGTGCGCGAGGGGATGCGCCTGGAGCTGGCGAACCGCGACACGCTGATCCCGCTCCTCACGCTCGCGGACACGGAGGAGACCGTCGAGCGCCTCGCCGACGCCTTTCTTCGCTCCCTCGAGCGCTGCCGCGGGACTCCGCGCGAGCCCGGCGGGGCGAGTGTGGTCTGGAGCATCGAGCCCGAGGTCGGCATGAGCCCGCGGGAGGCGTTCTTCGCACTCCGGGAGACCGTGCCGGTCGAGCGGGCGGTGGGCCGGCTCGCGGCCGAGACCGTGGCCCCGTATCCGCCGGGCATTCCGGCGCTCGCCCCGGGCGAGGTCGTCACCGCGCCCCTCGTGGACGCGCTCCGCGAGGCGGCGGCGGCCGGAACCCGTCTCGCGTACTGCGCTGATCCCTCGCTCGAGACGATCCAGGTCGTCAGTACCACCTAGGCCTAGCGCAGCAAGTTTTCCACAGCTAGGACATGTCCAGGGGTCAGACCCCTGGACATGTCTCCGTGGGCCGTACGGCCTGACCGAACTCCCTTGCCATCGGGCCTGCAGTAGTCATTGATATACTCCGACTTAGATTTTCTTTCAACGACTACGAAGGAAGGGATCAAATGGCAAAGACGATCGGAATCGACCTCGGCACGACCAACTCGTGCATCGCCGTGCTCGAGGGCGGCGAGCCGACGGTCGTCCCGAATGCCGAGGGTGG
>JBPCPR010000291.1:0-5055 GCA_050998925.1 Gaiellaceae bacterium | reverse complement strand
ACCTCACGTTCAGTGAGTTCGCCGGACGGTTCCTCGCCGCGCACGCGGCCGAGGTTGACCCACGGACCGTGCGGACGCTCAGGGAGCGCCTCGCACGCCCGCTCGCCGAGTTCGGCGACCGCCGTCTCGACGATCTCGCTCGGAGCGTCGCTGACATCGCCGCCTGGCAGGCAACGCTACCCGAGGGGTACCGGCCGAAGATCCTGGGGGCGTTCGCCCAGGTGCTCGACCGCGCGGTCGCCTGGAAGATCATCCGCGAGAACCCGGTCAGGCTTGCACGGACCGGCAAGCGGCGCGTCGCACGGCGCAGGGAGATCGAACCGTTCACCCATGACGAGATCGACCGGGTCGCTGTCGAGCTCGGTGGGCTGTACGGCCCGATGGTCGTGTTCGCTGCCGAGACGGGCTTGCGACCGGCTGAGCTCGCCGCGCTCGAGTGGCGCGACGTCGATCGCGACGCGACGGTCGTCTACGTCCGGCGCGTTATCGCCAGTGGCAGGGTGAAGGAGCCGAAGACGGAGCGGAGCCGCCGCCGCGTCCCCCTCACCGCGCGCGCGACCACGGCTCTCGACTCGCTTCCGCGCCGCATCGACACGAGGCTCGTGTTCCCGTCGCCGCGTGGAGGCTCGGTCGACATGCACAACTTCGCCCGCCGGGACTGGCACCCCGCGCTCGAGGCGGCTGGGCTCCCGCGCCGGCGCGTCTACGACCTCCGCCACAGCTTCGCCTCGAACGCGCTCGCCGCCGGAATCAGCCTCTACGAGCTCTCCCGGTACATGGGCGCCTCCGTCCGCGTCCTCGAAATGCACTACGCACACCTCGTCAGGGACGCCGAGGACACGGCGCGGCTGAAGCTCGACGCGCACGCAGACGCGGCAGTTTAGGCGTCTAGTAGGCGTGAGAGGCGGTAGTGCACACCCACCACGCCCGGTGCATCCTTGCCGATTTGCAGGGTCTTCCTTCGATGGAGCGTACCGGGATTGAACCGGTGACCTCCGGCTTGCAAAGCCGGCGCTCTCCCAGCTGAGCTAACGCCCCGCACGCACCACTCTAGCGCCGGCCGAGGCCGGCCCTAGACGGAAAGTTGTGTCACCGGGAGGCCGAAGCGCTCGGACGCTGCGCTCGCGCTATCCTTCTCGAGCCACCCCTTCTCGTCCCCGCTTGCGGTCACGATCACGATTTGGTCTGCAGGAAACGTGCGAAGGGCGTCCTCCACGGCCTGGACAGGGTCGCTGTCCCCCACCTCTGTCTCGACCACTTCCGCCGGCTCGACCGCTTCGGCGGCTTCCTCGGCCTGGTGAGCGGCCTCCTCGCGCGCCTCGTCCTCGTCGTTTGCGAGCCACTGGAGCGGCGATACGTCGGAGGCCGGAGCGACGATCTTCACCTCCGCCGTCTCGTCGCCCACGTGACGAAGCACCTCTTTCCGGAGCGTCCCCGGATCCGCGGAAGCAGTAGTCACCACGAGGATGCGCGCGCCGGCCATGTCCTACGAGTACCGCACCTGGAAGGAGGCCAAACCGATCCCCGAACGGCGGGAGTGTGAAGCTAAAGGCCCGGCGGGAAACCGCCGACATAGACCCGGTGCGGCGCTTGCGGATACTTCCGGTCCTCGCGATCGTTCTCGCCTTCTGGGCTCCGTCGGCGTCTGCGGTGCCGCCGCAAGCCGGATTCATCGTCTTCAAGGACATGGGTCGAACGACGGGAGTGATCGAGTTCCGCGACAAGGCAACCGGCCGCGTCGTGGCGACGGCGTCCGCGAGCGCCGGCAAGACGGCGCACGGCACGGCCTGCGGCGACTCTCGGCACAAGTTCACGGGCGCCCGGTGGGCATCCGCGCCGACCTACCGGGTCAACGCCGCCAGCGTGCCGGAGTACCTCGGGGAAGGGCTTACGAGAGCTCAGCTCGTGAGCGCTCAGAAAGCGTGGGAAGGCCATTTCCGGACCGACTGTGCCAAGATCCCGGGCCGGTCACCGTTCAAGGCGACCTACGGCGGCAACACCTCGCGGGTGGCGACGCTCGTCAGCGAGCTCAGGCGAGACGGCGTCAACACCGTCTCGTTCCAGTCCCTCGCCGGCACCGTTTGCGATGGCGCGCTCGCCTGCATCGTCACGGACTACGACCGCGCTCGGATGAACGAGAGCGACATCGCGTTCGAGGAAGATCTGACCCGGTACGGCTACCTGGACTTCTGGACGAACGACTCCACCACGTGGACGGACGCCTTCGGCGGCCGGTTCGCGATCAGCGACGTGGCGACGCACGAGTTCGGGCACTTCGTCGGTCTGGGTCACACCGAGAAGTCACCCGAGCTCACCATGTTCCCCTTCATCCACGATGGCGACGAGACTCTCGGCCTCGGGACATGAAGGGCGTGTTGGCGCGGTACGGCGCCTAGCCGCTCAGACTGCTAGCCCGCTCAGTCGCCCCAGTCGAAGTCGCGAGACCTGCCCCAGAGCGTGTCTTCGACGTCCGGCTGGGCCTCGGGCTCGCTTTCCTCGACCGGCCAGGCGAGGACCAGGTTCGAGTCGAGCTCGGGATCCGTGCCGCTCAGCGTGTCTTCGATGCGAGCCTGCTCCTCGGTCTTGAAAAGCGGGTGATTGTGGAAGGGATCGTCGACGCGGTACCGGTCGATCGGCATCCTGGCGTCGAGTCCTGAGTTCTGTCGTTTGAGCTCGAGGTGGTCTTCGATCACTCGGGCGAAAGTGTTTTCCATTGCGCCTCCGGCATCGATTTACTGGGTGGCGGCCGATTGTAGACCAGGGCGGGATGGCTTGGAAGGAGACTAGGCTCCGGCCGGACGACTGCCCGCTTCCCCGCAACCGCAACGCAGTTCTTCCCCGCCTCCTTCGCAGCGTACAGCGCCTGGTCTGCGGCACCGAAGAGCTCGTCCTCGTCGATCTGTGGAAACGACGCGACTCCGAAGCTGGCGGTGACCGAAAAGAGCTCCCCGGCATGGCCCCGGACGGCCCAGTTCTCCATCCGCGCGCGAAGCCGCTCGGCGACCCCTTCTGCGCCCTCGAGGTCGGTGCCCGGGAGGAGCACTGCAAACTCCTCGCCTCCGTAGCGGGCGGCGACGTCGATCTCGCGCACGGTCTCCCGCAGCACGTCGGCGAAAGCGCGCAACACGTCGTCGCCGGCCAGATGCCCGTGCCGGTCGTTGACGCCCTTGAAGCCGTCGAGGTCGGCGACGATGAGCCCCAGGTCTCCGTTCAGCCGCTCCGCGCGTCGCAGCTCGATCTCGAGCGCCTGCTGGAACCCGCGCCGGTTCGGCAGCTCGGTGAGCCCGTCGGTCACCACTTCCTGCTGCAGACGGCCGTGGAGGCGCGCGTTCTCGAGCGCCGTCCACGCCTGCGAGGCCAGCCAGTAGGCGAGCTCGCGAGAGTCGTCGCTGAAGTCGTCTCCCTTCGGAGTCAGGAGCAGGAGCCCGGACTCGGGCGTGTCGTCACCAAGTGCGATCTCGAGCGGCTGGCGACGTGCGTCCGGGCGACCGGCGCGTGCCAGCTCCTGGTCTGCAACGAGCAGCCGCCCGCCGGAAGCGCCGGTAGCCTCGACGATGCTCTCGACGATGACCGGGAGAAGCTGCAGAGGGTCGTTCGTCGCCGCCAGCGCCTCGCCGAACCGCGTCAGCGCATCGCGCGCGCGTCCACGCTCCCAGGCGAGCTCGTCGACGCGAGTCTCGAGCTGGCCCGCCATCTCGTTGAACGCTCGCCCGAGGCGGGCGAACTCATCGCGGCCGCGGACGGGGACGCGGGAGCCGAAGTTCCCCCTCGCGACAGCGGCTGCGGCGTCGGCGAGCTCGCGCAGGGAACGGACGATGTTCCGTCCGAGCGCGTACGCGAGTAGGCCGACGAGGGTCAGGGCGATCGCCGAGAAGAGGAGCAGGCGCCGGCGGAGGTCGGCGGCCGCGGCCTCGATCTTCGAGTTCGGGACGAGGACCGAAAGCTGCAGGCCAAGCCCTGGATCCACCTCGGCACCCGAGGCCCGGTACTTCGTGTCGGCGAAGGTGACCGTCGCGGGACGGAAGCCGAGGTCCGGAAGCGCGACACCGACCTCGGGGCCTGCAATCACGCGATTGGCGCGGGACAGAACGAGGAGATCTCCTGGTTCCAGGCCCGAGCGCCGGCGCAAGAGGTCGATCTGCGCCTCGCTCGACGGGACGAAGGCGACCACGCGGCCAAGCCGCTTGCCGCTCGCGGAAACGACGAGTGCTTCCCGCGTGGCGGCGAGCCGCGGGGGCGCAACTCCGGCGGCGACGACGCCCTTCTGGAAGAACCCGGCGTTCGGCTGCTCCTGATACAGGCGGGAGAGAGCGACCCGACTCTGCCCGACCAAGGCCTGCTGGAACGCGGTCGCGCGCGCCAGCGCGGCGGCGGTCCTCCCCGCGTCGGTCACCTGGCCCGCGTACTCGGCCGCCGCGATGCGGAGAGCCGCGTTCACGCGCGTATCCGCGCGGCCCGTCTCGCTTCGCTCGGCAACTTCGCTGAACGCCCACAGGGCCGCAATGAGAGGCAGGAGCGAGAGCAAGAGGAAGAATGCGACGAGCCGAAGCTTGAAGCTCCCCATGTGGCGCGCGATTCCGTTCATCGACTCCATACCCGACATGTCTATCGACCTCACGGCAATCCCGCCTTAGAGGGATATCCCTCGCGTTCCCCTTCGCCGATTCGGCGCGACCCCTTAGAAGAGGGGTCGATCGAGCGCGATTGCGATCACCATGCCGAAGAACCACCAGACCGTCGCGGCGGTGACCGCGGTCGCAGCGAACCATCGCTGGCGGGGGCCCGCGAGGGCGGCCGCGAGCAGCGCCACGAACATCGTGCCCGGACCGATCCGGCCCGGGTAATAGACGAGCGCGACCGGCGCCACGAAGTGAACGATCGCCGCAAGATACCCGGCGATACCCCAGTGGGCCGGCTCGCGAGAGGCGAGCGCGCGAGCTTCGTCTGCGCTCACTGGCTCCTCGAACCTGCCGGCTCGCGCCTACGCGGCCGCGCGCGCCGCGGCGCTCGGCCGTGGGGACCGCGGGCGGGATCGGGGCGGCGGCTACCCCTGTG
>JBPCPR010000265.1:0-4689 GCA_050998925.1 Gaiellaceae bacterium | reverse complement strand
ATCGCTCTGTCCGGTAGTCATGTTCCGCCCTTCGCTTTCCCCGAGTCAAATACCCCTGTCCTCTTGACCTAAACCTGACGCAAGCTTCTCCATGATTTGGGAGCTTTAAGCCGCTTTCGCGGCTTGGACTCGGGCACGGGCGATCTCGACCGCCTCAGCGCTTAGGTCCATCAGGATGAACCGGCGACGGAGCTTCCGCGCCACCGCTCCGAGGGTGCCGCTCCCCGCGAAGGGATCGAGGCACCAGTCGCCCGGCCGCGAGGACGCGTTCACGATGCGGCGGAGGATCCCCTCGGGCTTCTGGGTCGGATAGCCCGTCTTCTCGCGCCCCGTGGGGGACACGATCGTGTGCCACCAGACGTCGGTCGGGAGCTTTCCCCTCGCCGCCTTCTCCGGGGTCACGAGCCCCGGCGCCATGTACGGCTCGCGCTCGACCGTATCGGCGTCGAACCAGTAGCTCCCTCGGTCCTTGACGTAGACGAGGAGCATGGCGTGCTTGGCGGGCCAGCGGCGGCGCGCACGCGCCCCATAGTCGTAGGCCCAGACGATCTCGTTCAGGAAGCAGTCGCGGCCGAAGAGCTCGTCGAGGAGGAGCTTCACGTAATGGGCCTCCCGGTAGTCGATGTGGAAGTAGAGGGTCCCGGTCGGGTCGAGGAGCCGCCGGACCTCTCGAAGACGAGGCTCTAGGAAGCCGAGATAGTCGTCGAAGTCGTCGCGATATGAGGACTCCGCCAGGAGGCGTGAGGCGTACCGCCGGCCGCCGAACCCGACCCGGTCGCCGTCCGGGCCGGCCACCGTCTCGAGGGTCCGGCGCCGTTGGGTGGACCCGGTGTTGAAGGGCGGGTCGAGGTAGGCGAGCTGGAAGCTCTCGTCCGCAAAGGCAGGCATGAGCTCGAGGTTGTCGCCGAGTAGGACGGCGTCGTCGGTCGGCGGCCGGGGCATCCGGACCGACGGTACCGGGGCTAGCGGCCGGACCCGGGCGGGATCTCGGGCCGGGTCCCGAGCGTGACGCTGATCGTCCGGCGCTCGTCGCCGCGCAGGACCGTGAACGTGAGCTTCTCGCCCGGCAGCCTCGTGGTCACCGCGCGAACGACGTCGTCCGCGGAGTCGACGGGCTCCCCGTCGATGGCCACGATCAGGTCACCGCCGGGCTTGATCGTGATGTCCTCGAACACCTGCTCCGACCCGCCCGGCCGGAAGCCGGCGCCGGCGGCGGGAGTGTCCAAATTCACGTCCTGGACGGCGGCGCCTCGATCGGCCCCGTAGTCGAATCGCTCGGCGAGCGAGGGGGTCACCGTCTGGGTCGTGATCCCAACATAGGCGTAGCGCACCTCGCCGGTGGCGATCAGCTGCGACATCGAGCGCCGCGCCGAGTTGATCGGAACGGCGAAGCCGACTCCCTCGGCGTTCCCGGACTCGCTCCGGATCTGAGCGTTGACGCCGATTGCACGCCCACGGGCGTCGAAGAGCGGCCCACCCGAGTTCCCGCGATTGATCGGCGCATCGGTCTGGATCGCGTCCACGAGGCTGTACTCGGAGGTGAGGGAGGCGATCGAGCGCTCCGTGGCTGCCACGACTCCGACGCTCAGCGACGTCTCCTGGCCGAACGGGCTCCCGATCGCCGCCACCGGCTCGCCGACGACTACCCGGCTCGAATCCCCGAGCGGCACGGGCTCGAGATCGTGCTCGGCCGGATCGACCTTCAGGAGCCCCACGTCGTCGAAGATGTCCCAGCCGACGATCTCCGCCCTGACCCGGTCGCCGTCGCTGAACTCGACGTAGACGGTGCCGGCCGCCTCCGCGCTCTCGGACGGCGAGTCCTCGCCGGCCGTCGTGATCACGTGCGAATTCGTGAGGATGTAGCCCTTCCGGGAGACAACGAAGCCGGAGCCCTGCGAGGCGCCGCCCTCGCCGTCCGCTGCAGGCTCGCCGAAGAGAGCGACGATCGTGACCACGCCTCCCGACCGGGCGCGATAGATGGTGGACGGAGAGAAGTCGTTCCCGGGCAGAGGCTTGGCGGTTTCCGGCCTGTCCACTGCCGGCACGCTGTCCTCGGCGGCCCCGTCGGAGACCGGGACGAGGACGGTCGTCGTGCCGCCGTCGCGCCAACCCGTGACGCTGCCTGCCACGAGGGCCAGCGAGCCGCCCAGGAACGCAGCGACCACGGCGACGACGGCTAGAGCAGTGGCTCGCACCGTCTCTCAGAGTAGCCGGGCGGCAAGAACAACCCTCGACTAGGCGACCGGCGCGTTTTCCCGTGGAAACGGCGCCGGAAGAAGTGGGAGCTCCAACGTGAACGTCGTCCATCCCGGCCGGGACTCGACCGTGAGCGCACCGTTCATCCTGCGAGCGAGCTCGCCGGCGATCGCGAGGCCCAGGCCGCTCCCCGACGTCTGGCCCCCCTCCGCACGGTAGAAGCGCTCGAACAGGTGCTCGAGGGCCTCTGGCGGTATGCCCGGGCCATCGTCATGAACGGTAAGAGAGGCGCGCCCGTTCGCGGGCTCGACCCCGATCTCGACGCGGGTCCCCGCAGGCGTGTGGCGAAACGCGTTCTCGACGAGGATCCGCAGGATCTGGAGGACACGCTGCCCGTCGCCGAGGGCTACGACCGGCTCTGCCGCCCGTACCGACACGTCGTAGCCTCGTGCGTCGGCGACTGCCCGGAACTCCTCGCATGCCGTCTGCGCGGCCGCCGGAAGTTCGACCTCCACCGCCTCGACGCTGAGCTGCCCCGCGTCGAGCCGCGTCAGGTCGAGGAGGTCAGTGGCGAGCTTGGTCAGCCGCTCCACCTGGGCCCGCGTCTCCGCGACGAACTCCTGACGGGTCTCCTCGTCGAGATCCTCGTCGTCGAGCAGTTCCAGGAACCCGCCCAGGGCGAACAGGGGCGTCCTGAGCTCGTGCGACGCGTTCTGGATGAACTCGCGCCGGGCGTGGTCGAGATGTGCGAGGCGCTCTCGCATCGAGTCGAGTGCGGCCGCGAGCTGCGCGACTTCGTCGGCGCCCGTGTCGACGACCGGCCGCTCGAAATCGCCGTCGGCGATCCGCTCCGCGGCCGACTCGAGGCTGCGGAGCCGGCGAGTGAGCCCCCAGGCCGCGAAGTACCCGAGCACGGTCGCTCCGAAGATCGCGAGCGCGCCCGCCGCGAGGAGGCTCCGGCGCACGAGCCCCACGTTCGAGAGAACGTCGCCAAGCGAGGCGGAGACGGCGACGACGGTGTTCGGGTCGATCCTGACCGCCGCCTGGGCGACGTCCCGCTCACCCTCCGTCACTCGGTCGGACGCCCTGCCCTCCTCGAAGGCTCGCAACGCGACCGGATCTGCTTCCACGTCCTGTGAGGACCTGTTCGAATCCGAGTCCGCAATGACGATCGGGGCGCGGGCGGTGAGGAGCTGGTAGACGACCACGCGCGCATTCAGCTGGCTGGCGATCCCGTCGACGAGCGTCCCGTAGATGGCGGCGTTCCCGCTCGGATTCTGCCGTCGGAGGCTCACCGCGACATCGGGCATGACGGCCTCAATCCGGCCGATCTTGTCGTCCACGAGCCGGTTCTCGAGGCGCGGCACGACAGCCAGGTAGACGACGCCGATCGCGACCACCACGAGGACAAAGAGGACGAAGCTGAGCTTGGTCGTGAGCGACCGGAACGGGAGGATGGCTCTCATCGGCCGTCCCTGAACCGGTAGCCGACGCCTCGTACCGTGAAGATGTAGCTCGGTTCGCCCGGATCGGGCTCGATCTTCTCACGCAGGTGCCTCACGTGGACGTCGATCGTCCGAGGATCGCGGTAGTCCGAGCCGCCCCAGAGCGTCTGGAGGAGCGTCTGGCGGCTGAACACGTGACCTGGCTGGGTCGCGAGCGTTCGCAGCAGCTCGAACTCGAGGTACGTGAGCTGCACCGCCTGCCCGTGGACGTTCACCGTGCGCCGGCCGAGGTCGATCGCGACCCCGTCCACCTCGACGATCTGATCCGGCTCCTCGGCAGGCGCCAGCTTCGCGCGGCGTAGCAGCGCGCGCACGCGGCTTCGGAACTCGCGAATCGAGAAGGGCTTCGTGATGTAGTCGTCCGCCCCCAGCTCGAGTCCGAGGACCTTGTCGACCTCGTCGTCGCGGGCGGTCAGCATGATGATCGGGACCGCGCTCCGCGATCTGAGCCGGCGGCAGACCTCGAGCCCGTCGAGCTTCGGGAGCGCCAGGTCGAGGACGACCAGGTCGAACTCGCCCTCGTCGAAGCGTTCGAGCGCTTCCTCCCCGTCTCGCGCCTGGACGACGTGAAACCCCTCCCGCTCGAGCGGGTAGGTGAGGAGCTTCTGAATCGACTCCTCGTCGTCGACCACGAGGATGCTGGCCGGCGTCGCCACTGCCCACAGGATACGGACGGGTCTGATGGTGGATCCAGGCGCTCCCGTAGACTGCGAGCGGCTCATGGCCAGCGACATGGGAGAACGACGCCGGCGGCCGCGGCGCGGATCCCTTCAGCGCCCGGTGTCGAGCAGGATCTACCGGGCCGGCTTCGCCGGCCTCGTGGTCGCGCTCCTCGTGGCCGCGTTCACGGTGGGGCGGCCGGAGCCGCTGCCCGACCCGAAGCTCGACCCCTCGTTCGACGAGGCGAACGCCGTCCAGTTCGCGAGCGACTTTGCCCGACGGAATCCCAGCCGCAGCCCGGGCTCACCGGGGGCCATCGCGGCCGGTC
>JBPCPR010000248.1:0-9356 GCA_050998925.1 Gaiellaceae bacterium | reverse complement strand
GAGGTGTTGCGGCGCCTTGCGGCTTTGGACTGTCACAACTGTCGGGCACAGGCCTGGGCACGGGCTATGCGCATCGGGTGAGGAGCAGGGGGGTGGACTATCCAGGCGGATGTGGTCGCCGTGGGGGGATCGGACACCCCGTGTCGGCCCCCCTGCTCGTCAGCCGGATGCGGCAGCGTCCGCGGTGTGTTTGAACCGGCCCCGCCGCAGAAGCGAATGGGTCTCGCCGGGAGGATGTAAGCGCGACCGACGAGCAGGGAGGGGGATTCCCAGGCTATGCGGCAGCCCGGGACAGGGGATCCACCTCCCTACTCGTCGGCCAGTGCGATCGGATCCGTCTTCTAGCGGGCTTCCGGACAGCCTGAGACGTAGCGAAGCTGGACGCCTCTGAACGAGCTTCGCTTCGAGATCTCGCAGCTCTCCGCGAATCGATAGACGGGCTCGAGCCGCCCCGGCTCCACCGCTCCCCGGATCACGAGCCACGCTCCGGGATGATCCGCGACGATCGCCGGAAGAGTTTCGAACGCACGATCGAGGTCGTCCAGGCGCCGGAGAGGCCCCGGGGCCTGGTCTTGCTCAGCGGAGGTCCAGAAGAGCTGGTCGCGGTCGACCCCGAGGTCGCGCTGGTAGTAGGCCAGCGAGTTCAGATTGCCGAGCGTATCGCCGATGGCCACCTCGACCTCGCCTGGCTTGCGTTGCGACTGGATGTGAGACACGACTCCCGCCCAGTCGGGATTTGTCACCGCGATATCATTGCGAACGCTCGTCACCGCGAAGGCAACCGCCAGGACGATCGCGCCGGGAAGCAAGGCCCGTCGGCCGAGCAGCGTCAGAGCCATCGCCATGCCGAGGCAGAGCACAGGCAGTGTCGGCAGCAGATACCGGTCGACGAAGAGCGGCTTGACCTGCGAGACGACGAAGAGCGCCAGGACCGGTACCAGGAGCCACGCGGCGACGAACACCGGCGCTTCGGCGGGCCAAGGAAGCGGCCGTCCTGCTCGCACTTTCGTTACGAGGGCCGCACAACCCGCGGCAAGGACGATGAAGCAGAGGACCAGTCCGATCCTGGAGCCGGTAGAGGTCACGCCGAAGTTGAACAGGCTTCGAGCGCTCGGGCGCGTGATCCAGCCGAACGGGTTCGACTCGGCCTGCGCAAGGATCTTGAGCTCGATCGGAAGGAGGAGAACGACCGCGGCCGCGAGAGCGAGCAGGAAGCTTCGCCAGAGGTCGGTCCGACCCAGCAGGACGAGCACGATGTGAACCGGAATGAAGAGCAAGGCCAGATCGTGGCTGTAGACGGCGGCGGTCACCGACGCCGAATACACCAGCCAGCGCACGAGGCTCGGATGCTCGACGGCACGTAGGAGCGCCCAGATCGCAAGCAAGCTGAAGAAGAGGTCGAAGGAGTACATGCGCCCTTCCTGCCCGTACTGGACCGCAAACGGATTCAGGGCGAGTAGGACAGCAGCGATGAGACCGACGAGCCGCCCGGCCAGACGGGCCCCGACGAGCGCACAAAGGACGACCGACCCCACAAAGGCAAGCAGAGCGGGCAGCCTCAGCCAGACTGCGTCGGTTCCACCGACTGCGACGATGGGCCAGACCGCGACGTGGTACAGCGTTCCGTGAGGAAGCTCGGCCAGGAGCGCCGTGAACGGGCGGCTGTCCGCCCCGAGCGTGCCCAGCTCGTCGCCCCAAATGGGCTCACGCGCCAGGGTCGCGCCAGCCACGACGAGCGCGACGAGACTCGCCCCCATCGAGCCGAGTGCGAATGCGCGGGCGTCGATGGGCTCCTGCGGACTGGGCCTCACGGGTGCGGTGGTCGCTCGCGTGGCGCCCGAGTGTATGCCGGTGCTCCGGATGCGGCAACACCGGTTCAAGTGCCTCTAGTCGGTCTCGGACAGAAGCGCTCCCAGCACCGCGCCGAAAATGGCATGCACGACCACCTCGTAGGCGAACACGCGGCCGTTGCCGAGGAGCGGCGGCCATTCACCGCTCCGCCGGTCCCGATGGATCCGGTCGATCACGGCCATGCCGGGCCAGAGGAGCGCGCTCTCGGCCTCGGCGGCGAGCACGCCCTGCCTCCAGCCACGGCCTCCCAGCGCCGCGAAGGCGGTTCCGAAGGCGGCGCCGTTCGCCAGGTGGACTGCGATCCCGAGCGGCCGCCAGAGCGGCCCCTTCGTCAGCGTCCGGCCGACCAGCCTCACATCCGAGTACCAGGGCACGGCGAGCGCACGCCCGACGAGCGGCTCGGCCGCTGCCCAGACACCCGCGGCGACCACCCCCTGCACCATTCCCCGTCGCATCCTTGCCGGAGACTATGCTCGCGCCGTGGCCACGCTAAGCCTCGAGACGCGGCGCCGCCTGACCCTCACGGCGACGATCCTCGGGTCCTCGCTTGCCTTCATCGACGCGAGCGTCGTCATCGTGGCGCTGCCCACGATCGAGCAGGAGCTCGATCTCGGCCTGACCGGGGTGCAGTGGATCTTCCTTGCCTACTCCCTCGCGCTCGCCGCGCTCTACCTGGTGGGCGGTGCCCTGGGCGACCGCTTCGGACGCCGGCGGGTCTTCTTCTGGGGAGTCGTGGGGTTCGCGGTCGCCTCGGTGCTCGCGGGGGCGGCGCCGAACGGCGCGACGCTGATCTCGGCCCGCGTCCTCCAGGGCGTCGCGGGCGCCTTCCTGACCACGAACTCGCTGGCCCTCCTGCGCGCCGTCTACGCCGAGAACGCAGGCCGGGCGATCGGTCTCTGGACCTCGTTCACGAGCGTGGCGACCATCGCCGGCCCACCCGCGGGTGGAGCACTCGTCCAGTGGACATCGTGGCGCTGGATCTTCTTTCTGAACCTCCCCGTGGCGGCGGTCACGCTCGCGGCGGCCGTAGCGGGTCGCTGTGACGAGCGAAGCATGCAGCGCCTCGGGCGGCTCGACCTCCCGGGTGCCGCCCTGTCCGCACTCGGGTTCGGCGCGCTCACCTACACGCTGGTCGAGGGCGCGGACAGAGGCTTCTCGACGGTCTGGTGGGCGGCTGTCCTGGCGGCGGCGGCACTCGCTGCCTTCGTCTGGGTCGAGCGCCATGTCGCCGAGCCGATGCTGGACTTCAAGCTCTTCCGCCGGCGGAACTTCGCAGCGGCCAACCTGGAGACATTCCTCGTCTACGGCGCCCTCTACGGGCAACTCGTCTATGTCCAGCTGTACTTGCAGTTCCTGGGCTTCAGCCCCTTCGAGGCATCGCTCCTCGGGATTCCGGCCAGCGCGATCATGATCCTGTTCGCCGCCCGCTTCGGCGCACTCGCCGACAAGCAGGGGCCGCGCCTCTACCTGACCGCCGGCCCGGCGCTGATCGGCGTCTCCCTCCTGCTCCTCCAGCTCGTCGGAACCAAGACGGAGTTCTGGTACGCGGGGTTTCCCTCGCTGCTCCTGTTCGCCCTCGGGCTCGCCATGCTCGTCGCGCCCATCACCGCGACAGCTCTCAAGTCTGCTCCGCAGGAGGCCGCCGGGATCGCCTCCGGCGTCAACTCGACGGTCTCACGGCTCGGAAGCCTGCTGACCGTGGCGCTGATCGGCCTCGTCA
The DNA here is from genome assembly GCA_050998925.1 of Gaiellaceae bacterium. GTDB lineage: Bacteria > Actinomycetota > Thermoleophilia > Gaiellales > Gaiellaceae > DASQGA01. Next base: position 5,785 of record JBPCPR010000248.1, on the reverse strand, counting down.
TCTCCCTCGTCTTCGAAGGCCAGGTGGGAGACACCGGCGCGGTGCCGCTGGCACGCGGCCAGACCGACGAGGCGCTTCGGAACGCGTCTGTCGACGCGTTCCAGACCGGGATGCTCCTGGCGGCCGGGCTCGCGTTCGCGGGGGCGGGGGTCGCGGCGCTCTGGATCTCGGATCGGGAGGCGCGCGGCGAGCTCAGCGAACAGGCACCGGCGCCAGCCGGAAGTTGAGCGCCGCGGCCCGCTGGCGGCAACGCTCAACAGCTTCCTCGCGGGTCTCCCCGAAGCCGTGGAGGATGGCCAGGCGATAGCTCTGGGCGTCGTTGACGCCCTGCTCCGAGAGGAAGAGCCCCGGGCGGACGAGGAGCTCCACGTCCTCCTCCGGGTCCGGGACTCCCTCGACGAATGCGTCCGTGAACACTCGCAGGCACCAACTGACGCCGACTCCGTCGGGGATGCCGGTCTGCCAGCGTGGATCCTCGCCGGCCGCGAGCTCGAAGAGCGCGTCGTACGTGGAACGCCCGTGGAGCCCCGCAACCAGCGGGGCGAACTGCGAGGCGATCCGCCCGTTCACCTCGATGATCTGCGCCGGCCTCGACTCCCGCACGAAGAACTCCACGTTGAAGAAGGCAGTGTCGAACCCGAGCGCCGGTAACACCCGCTCGGCGATGTCGGACAGCTCGCCCTGACGCTCCGGCGAGAGGATGCTCGGATACTCGAAGCGCTCGAACGAGAGCGTGCCCGGGTACTTGACCGAATCGGTGACGCCGATCGTAACCACCCGGCCGCCGTGGACGTAGCCCTCGAGCGCCACCTCCGCCCCGGACAGGAGCTCCTCGACGAGGAAGCCGTGCGCCGACTCCCTGGACGCGCCCGCGAGCGCGGCGATCTCGGCATACCGGTTGGTGTAGCGGTCGGCCTCGTGCAGCTGCAGGAGGTCGTCTGGCTCGTCGATCCGGTACGCGTTCTGCGAGAGCCGCCCGACGACGGGCTTCACGAACACCGGCAAGGGGAACGGAAGCGGGCCGTCGAGAATGGCGAAGCGAGGAGTCGACTCCGGCGCGACGTGCTGCTGGATGGCGCGGGAGATCGGCTTGTGCTGGCATGCGAGAAGCGCAGCAGAGGTGGGTCCGGCCAGCCCTCGGCGCTCGGCGAGAAGAGCTGCGAGGAGCGCCGACTGGTCCTTCGTGGCGACGACGCCGTCCGCGGGCATTTCGGCGCACTCTGCGAGGAACGCCTCGGGATCAAAGGTCTCGAGCTGATCGAGATCCGATCCCAGATAGCGAACGCGGAAGCGCTGCTCCAGCTCGGCAGCTTCGATTCCCCTGATGTCCCGCTCCTGCGGGCAGACGACGAGAATGTCTTTCATGAGGTCCGTCCCCGCGCGGCGGAGCGGAAAGAGTACCGGAACGGTCCTGCCCCGCCGCTCGGGCCAAAAACGTAGATTGCGCCCGTGATCGAGGCGCGCGCGGACGTCGTCGGCAGCCTCCTGCGCCCCTCCGAGCTGCTCGAGGCTCGAAACCGCATGGAGAGCGGCGAGCTCGGCGTGCCGGAGTTCAAGGCAATCGAGGACGCCGCCGTCGACCACGTGCTCGCCCTCCAGGAAGAGGCGGGGATCGACGTCGTCACGGACGGCGAGATGCGCCGGCTCTCCTTCCAGAGCCAGCTCACGGCGGCCGTCGATGGATTCGCCGAGTGGGATCTCGACGCCTTCCTCTGGGGAAGCTGGCAGAGCGACGAGCTCGGCCCCATGAACGTCGAGCGCCCGCCGATCGCGGTGGTCGAGAAGCTGCGTCGCCGCCGCTCGCTCTCCGGCGAGGAGCTCGTCTACGCACGCCGGCGGACGACGAAGACGCTCAAGGTCACGCTCCCCAGCCCGAGCCTCTTCGCCAACTTCTGGGATCCCGAGCGCTCCACGTCTGCCTACGCGACGCTCGAGGAGTTCCTCGGCGACGTGGCCGCGATCCTGCGCGAGGAGGCAGACGAGCTCGCCGCGCTCGGCGCCACCTACCTCCAGCTCGACGCACCGCACTACCCACTGCTCGTCGACGAGGGCTACAAGGCGTTCTACGAGAGCCGGGGCTGGCCCGCGGAGCGATGGCTCGAGCTCGGGCTCGAGCTCGACAACCACGTGATCGCCGACCGACCCGGCGTCACCTTCGGATTCCATCTGTGCCGCGGAAACCAGGCCAGCCGCTGGCTCGTCTCGGGCGGCTACGACTGGCTCGCCGAGCGCATCTTTCCCGCCGTCCGCGCGGAGCGGCTCCTGCTCGAGTACGACGACGAGCGCTCCGGGGGCTTCGAGCCGCTGGCGGCGGTCCCCGAGGACAAGGTGGTCGTGCTCGGCCTGGTCACCACGAAGACGCCGCGGCGCGAGACGGTCGAGGAGCTGGCGGGGCGGATCGAGGAGGCGTCGAGGTTCGTCCCGCTCGAGCGCCTGGCCCTCTCGCCGCAATGCGGGTTCGCCACCTCCGTGGTCGGAAACTCGATCTCGGAGGACGACGAGCTGGCAAAGCTCACGACGATCGCGGAGACGGCGAAGGCAGTCTGGGGATGACCGTCGTCCTCGACGGGACCAGCCTGACGACGGACGACCTGGTCCGGGTCGCCCGGGAGCGGGAGCCGGTCGAGCTCTCCCCCGCGTCGATGGGCGGGATGCAGTCCGCCCGCGAGCTCGTCGAACGGGTGATCGAGCGTGCCGACCGCGTCTACGGGCTGACGACCGGGGTCGGCGTGCGGAAGAAGGTCGAGGTCGACGCGGCCGACCTGGACGAGTTCAACCGCAAGCTCATCCTGAACCACCTCGTCGCCTCGGGCCCGGCCGCCTCGGAAGAGGTCGTTCGCGGCACGATGCTGCGCCTGGTGAACGGTTTCGCGCTCGGGACCGCGGGCGTGCGACCGGAGCTCGCGGAGCGCATCGTCGCGAAGCTGAACGCGAACGACCTCCCCACCGTCCGGACGCTCGGGTCGCTCGGCCAGGCCGACCTGGCGACGATGGCCGACCTCGCCCATGGGCTGCTCGAAGGCTTTCCACCGGCCGCCAAGGAGGGCCTGGCCCTCATGAACAACAACTCCTTCTCGACCGCGATCGCCACGCTAGGCGTCGCAGACGCGCGCAGGCTGCTCGACACGCTCGACGTCGCGGGGGCCCTCGACCTCGAGGCCTTCGGCGCGAACCTGACCATCCTTCATCCGCGGATCGGCGAGACGCGTCCGTACCCGGGGCTCGTCGAGACGCTGGGGCGCCTGCGCTCTCTGCTCGCGGGGAGCTATCTCTGGCGCGAGGGCGCCGCCCGAAACCTCCAGGACCCCCTGACCTTCCGCGCCCTGCCCCAGGGCCACGGCGCGGCGCGGGACGTGCTCGCGTTCGTCGAGGCGCAGCTCCGGATCGAGCTGAACGCCTCCCAGGAGAATCCCCTCGTCATTCCCGAGGAGGACCGGATCGTCTCGGTGGGCAACTTCGAGATCCTTCCCCTGGCGGCCGCGCTCGACTTTCTCCGCATCGGCCTCGCCCCCGTCCTGACAAGCGCCAACGAGCGCCTCGTGAAGCTCCTCGAGTATCCGCTCTCCGGGCTTCCCGAGGGTCTCGCAGTGGAGCGAGGGCTGGCGGAGGACTCGTTCGCGGAGTTCGGCGTCGCAGGCCAGGCACTGGCTGCGGAGGCACGTCTACTCGCCCAGCCCGTGTCCTTCGAGGTCGCGAGCACGTCCCACGCAGAGGGAATCGAGGACCGGATGACCATGGCCCCCCTCGGGGCCCGGCGGCTGCGTGAGCTGGTCGAGCTCGGGGAGCGAATCGCGACGATCGAGCTCGTGGTGGCCGCGCAGGCCACGGATCTCCGTGAGGAAGAGCTGGGCGCGGGGACGGCGAAGGCGCACGAGATCGTGCGCGAGGGGATCGCCTTCTCGGGTCGCGACGATCCCGTTCCGCCCGATCTCGAGACGGTTCGAGACGCGATCCGCGCCGGCCGCTTCGCAGCCCTGCGCTGAGTCCCTAGGCGGGCTGGAAGGCTGCGGTGACGCGGTTGCGGCCGAGCTCCTTGGCTCGATAGAGAGCTTCGTCTGCTTCTTTCAGCACCTCGGCCACCGATCTCGTCTGGTCGGGGTCCAGCATCGCCAGGCCACCGCTGAGGGTGACGACGCGTGCGATGTGGTCGACGTGCGGGATGGCTAGCTCCTCAAGGCCGCTCCGCATGCGCTGAGCCGCTATCGTCGCCGTCGCCAGGGACTGCTCGGGGAAGATGCACAGGAACTCTTCCCCCCCGTAGCGATAGATCGCGTCGCCACCGCGAATCTCGGCCTTGAGCTGGGCCGCGACGGTCTGGAGGACCTGGTCGCCGGCCTGGTGACCGTAGGTGTCGTTGTAGGACTTGAAGTGATCGACGTCGAGAAGGGCTAGGCAGTAGCGGTGGCCGTAGCGGGCCACGCGTGCCTCCAACTGGACGAGATCCTCTTCGAGGGCGGTGCGGTTACCCAGCCCCGTGAGCGGGTCACGCAGGGAGATGGCGGTGAGCTCCTGGTTCAGCGCCTCGAGCTCGGTCCGCTGCTCGGCCAGCTGGCGATGCAGAGACGTGACCCTCGCGGCCGCAATCAGGCGGATCTGGAGATCGGCGGGATCGAGCGGCTTGATCAGGTAGTCGTCGGCGCCGGCCTGCATGCCTTCCACGATCTGGTCGCGAGCACCGTGGCTCGTGACCATGATGAAGTAGGTGGAGCCGCCTTCGGCGTGGGTCCGGATCTTGCGGCAGAGCTCGAGCCCGTTCAGCCCGGGCATCATCCAGGCGCTGATCACCACGTCGGGACGGTGGGATCGGAAGGCTTCCCAGGCCTGGGTGCCGTCGGTCACGGTCTCGCATTCGTGACCGAGGTCTCTCAGCGCCAGGTGGGCGATGTGCCGCGAGGTGGGCTCATCGTCGGCAACGAGGATTCTCACGACGGCTTTCGGATCATGGTTGTCATCGTTACGCGGCCGCCTCCTGGGCCAGGGCGAGCGGCAGCGTGACGACGAAGGTCGTCCCGATGTCCTCGCGACTCCTGACCTCGATCGTCCCTTCGTGCAGGTCGACGATCGTCTTCGCGATGTTGAGGCCGAGGCCGGAACCCGGGATCTCTCTGCTCGTCGCGGTGGAGGCCCGGAAGAAGCGTCTGAACAGATGCTCCTGCTCGGCGTGCGGGATCCCGATGCCCTCGTCACGAACTTCGATCGCGGCGCTCGAACCCGCGCTCGAAACGTGCACGTCGACGGTTCCTCCGGCGGGACTGAACTTGATCGCGTTCGAGAACAGATTGTCGAAGACCTGCAGGAGTCGCGCGTGGTCCGCGAAGACATGCGCTGGCTCGGACAGAAAGAGCTCGAGGCGAACCCGCTGCTCCGCAGCGCGAGGGCGGGCCGACTCGACCGCCTGGCGGACGACCGCGCCTACCTCGAGTGGCTCGCGCTCGAGCTGAAGCTTGCCGGCGTCGGCCGTGGCCCCCAGCAGCAGGTCACTGACCACCCGGGTCAAGCGTTGCGCGTTTCGGTCGACAATGCTGAGCAGCTCACGCTGCTGGGGCGGCACGACGCCTGCCCGTCCGCGTTGCAGGGCGTTGACGTAGCCGGCGATCGAGGTCAGGGGTGTTCGCAACTCGTGCGAGACGAGCGCCACGAACTCATCCTTGAGCCGGTCGAGGTTCCGCAATTCCTCGTTGGTGTCCGCCAGGCGGTGGTTCAGCCCTTCGAGCTCGGTTCGCTGCTCGGCGAGCTGGCCGTGCAGAGACGCGACCCTGGCGGCCGCGATCAGGCGGATCTGGAG
>JBPCPR010000246.1:0-10418 GCA_050998925.1 Gaiellaceae bacterium | reverse complement strand
CGATCCGGTTGATCCAAGGCGCGAACGGACGCCGGGCGTCGAAGCGGTCGAGCGAGCGGACGGCGGCCAGAAACGCCTCCTGCGCGATGTCCTCGGCGGCGGCCGCGTCGTGTACGACGAGGTAGGCGGCGCGGTAGGCACGCGGCCAGTGCTCCCGGAACAGCTGCTCGACATCCGGGACGGATCCGGAGCGGGCGCGCCGGATCGAGGGCCGCTCCCCACGCCGGAAGCCCGCCATTCCCATCCGACTATACGAGGGCACCGCCGCGACGAGGTCCATCCAGTCGAGTACGACTCGCGAGCCCTGAAAGGTCCACCGATCTAGAGTCCTCGCAATGATCCTCGAGAACGGCGCGATCAGGACGATGGACGCGTCGCTACCGCTGTCCCGCGCGCTCGCGATCGCGGGCGACCGCATCGCGGGCGGTGTCGGCACCCACGAACGGGCCCTGGCGAGCCCCGAGCGGGTCGACCTCGGAGGTCGCTGCGTCCTCCCGGGTTTCACCGACTCGCACGTCCACTTCCCGCAGTGGGCGCTGGCGCAGCGGCAGGTACGGCTCGAGGGCGCGCGCACGCTCGAGGAAGCCGTCGCCCGCGTCGCCGAGGCCGCGAGGACGACGCCGCCGCGCGGTTGGCTGCGCGGCATCGGCTGGAGGAACGCCGAGTGGTCGCTGCCGGTCGAGCCGAGCCGGGAGGCACTCGACGCAGTTACGGGAGAGCTTCCCGTCGCCCTCGTGGCGAAGGACGGTCACAGCCTCTGGCTGAACTCCGCCGCCCTCGCGCGCGCGAACGGGGATCTGGCCGTTCGGGGCGGCGTCGTCGAGGTCGACGAGCGCGGCGAGCCGACCGGCATCCTGCGCGAAGAGTCCGCCTGGCAGTTCCGCGAACGCTGGATCGAGACCTCCGCAGAGGAGTGGCTCGAGGCGACGCGGGCGGGGATCGCTCTCGCCTCGTCGCGCGGAGTCACCGCTGTGCACGACAAGGACGGGGGGCTCGGCGCGCTCGGTTTCTTCCAGACACTCCGTGACGAGGGCGCGCTCTCGCTTCGCGTGTGGCAGTCGCTCCCACACGAGCGCTACGAGGAGCTCCAAGAGCTCGGGATCCGCTCCGGCTTCGGCGACGACCTCGTACGGATCGGCTACCTGAAGGTGTTCATGGACGGGACACTCGGCTCACAGACGGCCAGGCTCCTCGACGGGAGCGGGATCGAGATCACGAGCGGCCAGGAGCTGGCCGAGATCATCGTCCGGAGCGCAGGTGCGGGCTTCCCCGTCGCTGTGCACGCGATCGGAGACCTCGCGAACCGCGAGGCGCTGGACGCGTTCGAAGCCACCCAGGACGTCTGGAGACCGCTCAGCCTTCGCCACCGGATCGAGCACGCCCAGCTCGTGGCCACGGAGGATCTGCCGCGCTTCGCGGCTCTCGGCGTGGCGGCGTCCATCCAGCTCAGCCACGCGCCGTCCGACCGGGACGTGGCAGACCGACTCTGGGCCGGTAGGACCGACCGCGCCTACCCGTTCCGCTCGCTCGTCGAGAGCGGTGCGCTCGTCGTGAACGGCTCCGATGCGCCGATCGAAGAGCTCGATCCCCTCCTGGGGATCAGAGCAGGCGTCCTGCGGACCCTCGACGAGCGCGAGCCCTGGCACCCGGAGCAGGCGCTCACCGTGGAACAGGCGCTCGCAGCCACGACGGTCGCCCCTGCCCGGCTTTCGGGCGACGAGCGGATTCGGGGCAAGCTCCTCCCCGGCTATCTCGCCGACCTGGTCGTACTCGACCGGGATCCGCTCGTGTGTCCGCCCGAAGCGCTGGGAGAGGTGGAGGTTGTAGCGACCATGCTCGGCGGCCGCTGGGTCTTCGGAGGCCCGCCCTTCGACTAGCGGTCTAGCTGTGCCGGGCGGTCTGCGACGTCGACGCCGCGCGCTGCCACGGTGAAGACGGCCAGGTCGGCAGCGCGCTCGAAGACGTCGAGAGCCTCGTCCTCGCGTTCCTGGACTCGCAGGAACTTGCCCCAGGCGCGGTACGTCTCGGCGAGGAATCGGGAGGCCCCCTGCTCGGTCAGGATCTCGGCTGCGGTGCGGTAGGAGCGCTCGGCCAGATCGAAGTCTCCCAGGCGCTCGAACACCTCCGCGAGGGTGCGCCAGGCGTGACCCACGTCAACGGGGGCTCCGCCCTCGAGCAGCGACAGCGCCTCCAGGGCGTAGTCCCGCGCAGCGTCGGGCTGGTCGAGCTGCAGCTCGAGCCTGGCGCGTTCGGTGGCGATGGCGCCGAGCTCGCCCGGGCTCGCCTCGTCCCCCAGCAGCTGCTCAGCCCGCTCGAGGTGCTTCCGTGCGGTCCCCCCGCTCTCCTGGTCCAGGAGAATCACTGCACAGAGCTGATGTGCCCGCGCGAGGTGGAAGGTGTCCTCGGTCGCCTCGAGTAAGGCGATCGCTCGCCGTACGTAGTCGAGCGCCCTCCCTGGCGGCCCTTCGACGGCGTAGAAGCGACCGAGCGACCAGTAGAGCCTGATGAGCGTGTAGCGGTCGCTGACGCCGTCGGCCCGCTCGAGTGCGTCGGCGAGCACGCGCTGGGCGGCGGCGGCGTCCCCTGCGTCCACGAGCGCGTAGCTCAGATAGCTCGCGAAGCGGACGAACAGGATCGGGTCCGGATCCTTCGAACCGCGAATCTCCTCGAGGCAACGGCTGAAGAGCGCAATCGAGCGCGGGTTCTCGCCCGCGGCCGCGTAGGCGCGGCCGAGGAGCGCGTAAAGGTCGGGACGCTCGGCCACAGCGGGCCGGTCACGTTCGAGATGCTCCTCGAGCATCTCGATCACCTCCTCCTGACGACCGTCGCGCGCGAGTGAGAGCGCGAGAGCGATGCGGGCGCGGCGCGCGATCGGGAGATCCCCTGCCGCGTGCGCCTCGTCCAGAACCTCGCGCAGCTCGCCCTCCGCGTCGGCGGAGCCGTCCAGCCGGACCTGGAGCTCGGCGTCTGTAACTCGGAGCTCGCGGTCCCCGGTAGGAGCGAGGTCGCGGCCGGTCTCCAGGTACTCGGGCGAGACCCCCAGCTTGACGGCAAGCGCGCGGATCGCCTTCACGGACGGTTGGCGTTGCCCGGCCTCGATCCGAGAGACATAGGTGAAGGAGACACCAGTCGTCGCGAGCTCACGCTGGGACAGCGAGCGCTCCCGGCGTAGGCGCGCGATTCGCCGGCCGATCGATTCGGTCACAGGACTTCCATCGGCCATCTGCCTCCCATGTTCGCCCCTCGAAGGGATGAGCGTCAAATCGTTGAAGTAGCAGAGCGATCGGAGTTTCCCGTTGTCAACGGAAGGAGGAGTCGTGAAGACACGCTCTCTTGTCGCCCTGCTGGCGGCGCTCGGCGCTGCTTCGCTCATGGGTCACTTCCCCTGGGGTCCGTAGCCACCTGGAGTGGGGAGCGCCCTCGGGCGCTCCCCACCTTTCGAGCAGTGGCGTACAATGCGGGTATGCGCACGATGAGGCCGGTTCACTACGAGCAGTGCTCTGTCGCGTGCACGGCGGACAGCATCGGCGCCAAGTGGACCGCCGTTCTCGTCCACGATCGCTCCGAAGGGGCCAGGCGGTTTTCCGAGCTGGAGCGGGCCTGTCCAGGCATCAGCCCCCGGACGCTCTCCGAGCGGCTCCGCGTCCTCGAGGAGGAGGACATCGTCGTCCGCAGGAGCTATGCCGAGTCGCCGCCCCGCGTCGAGTATGAGTTGACCGAGAAGGGCAGGAGCCTCCTTCGGATCATCGAGGAGATGCGCCGCTTCGGACACGAGTGGCTCGTGCCGGAGCACGGCCACAGTCACGGCCAGCCGGCCGCAGAGCCTGTGCGCGCCTAGCGCAGGTCGGCGAAGGCGAGCAGCGTTTCCTGTGCGGCGGCGACCCCGAGCGGGACGTAGCGCTCGAGGAGGCGCTCGTTCGGCGAGTGCATGTTCGCCCCCGGGAGCGCGAAGCCGCTCAGGATCGTCGGGATTTCCTTGTCGACGAGTGCCGGCACGACCGGCAAGGTCCCGCCCGACCTGAGGAGGAGTGGACGCCGGCCGAGCACCCGCTCGAAGGCGTCCTGAGCCAGCTGGACCGCCTTCGAGCCCGGGAGGACGAGCCCGGCTGGACTGGTCGACCAGACCTCCACCTCCACGTCGGCACCCTCCGGGGCCGCCTCGCGCAGGAGCCGCTCGAAGGTCGAGCGAAGCTCCTCCACGTCCTGACCCGGCGCGATCCGCATCGAGACGTTCGCCTCGGCCTCGACCGGCAGAATCGTCTTCTGGAGGACAGGCGAGCCGCCCTGGATCCCGTTGACGTCGACGGCAGGCCCCGCGAAGGTGCGGTCGTAGAACTCCTCGGCCGCAGTCGAGTCGAGCGGCCGCGCACCCTCGTCCGCGAGCACCTTCGAGCCGGGGTCGAGCTCGGTCCAGCTCGCCCGCTCCTCGTCGGTGGCGGGCGTAATGCCGCGCCGAAGCTCGTCCGGAACGGCGACGACCGCCTCGAGCGTCTGCATGAGCGCGTGCACGGCGTTCAACGCCGCACCGCCGAAGACGCCCGAGTGGAGGTCGCGAGCCCCCGTCCGGAGCCGCACGTGGACGAAGAGCATTCCGCGGACTCCGAGCTCGAACGCGGGGACGTCGAGTGCCGCCATGCCGCCGTCGAAGATCATGCAGGCGTCCGCCCCGTGCTCGTCTCGCGCCAGGAACTCGACGATCGAGTCGCCGCCGACCTCCTCCTCCCCGTCGAAGGCGATCCGGACGTTCACCGGCAGCCGGCTCTCACTCGCGAGCTGCTGAGCGGCCTTCAGGAGAAGGTACGAGTTCCCCTTGTCGTCCACCGCACCCCGTCCGTAGATCCAGCCGTCCCGGACCTCCGGCTCGAACGGCGGCGACTCCCACAGCTCGAGCGGATCCTCCGGCTGGACGTCGAAGTGGCCGTAGAGAAGCACGGTCGGCGCCTCCGAGCCTCCGCTCGAGGCCGGAATCTCGCCGAGGGCCAGCGGCTGCTGGTCCGTGTCGACGAGCGACGCCTCACCACCGGCCCCGCGCACGAACTCGCAGAGCCACTCCCCCGCGGCCCGCACGTCGTCGGCATGAGCCGGATCGGCGCTGATGCTCGGAATCCGAATCCAGTCGAAGAGCTCGTCGAGCCAAGCTTGTTCAGGCGGGCCGAACACCGCCCGCATCCTACGGAGACGCCGACCGGTTAGGCCGCGACGTCCTTCAGCTTCTGCGACTCGGCCATCGCCTGGAGCTTCTTCAGGCTCTGGTTCTCGATCTGCCGCACGCGCTCGCGCGTGACGTTGAACGTGCGCCCGACCTCGTCGAGCGTCCTCGGGTGCTCGCCGTCCAGGCCGTACCGAAGCTCGAGCACGCGGCGCTCGCGGTGCGAGAGGCTCTTGAGGACACGCTTCAGCACTTCCTTCCGGAGCGTCTCCTCAGCCGCCATGTCGGGAGCGATCGCGTTCTCGTCGGCGAGGAAGTGGCCGAACTCGGACTCCTCCTCGTCGCCCACGGGCTTCTCGAGCGAGATCGGCGTCTGGGCGCTCTTCCGGATCTGCTCCACTTCCTCGGCCTCGAGATCCAGCTCCTCGGCGACCTCCGCCGCGGTCGGGTCGCGCCCCAGCTCCGAGAGGAGCTTCCGCTCGGCGCGGCCGATCTTGTTCAGCTTCTCGACTACGTGCACGGGCATTCGGATCGTGCGCGCCTTGTCGGCGAGCGCCCTCGCGACCGCCTGGCGGATCCACCACGTTGCATAGGTCGAGAACTTGAAGCCCTTGCGGTGGTCGAACTTCTCGGCGGCGCGGACGAGACCGATCGTGCCCTCCTGGATCAGATCGAGGAACGGCAGGCCCTGGTTTCGGTAGTTCTTGGCGATCGAGACGACTAGGCGGAGGTTCGACTCCACCATCTTCTGTTTCGCCGGATGGTCGCCGCGCTCGATGCGCTTCGCGAGCTCGACCTCCTGCGCCGCGGTCAGGAGCGGCACGCGTCCGATGTCCTTCAGGAAGAGCTGCAGCGCGTCCGTCGACACCTCTCGCGCCTCCGGAACCCTCTCCGGAGCCTGCTCGGACGGCGCCTCTTCGAGCACCTCGATCTGCAGCTCGTCGAGAGTCGCATAGAAATCCTCGATCTCGGCGACTTCGAGGTCGAGCTCGTCCAGCGCCAGCGCCACCTCGTCGTGAGTCAGGAAGCCCGCCTCCTGACCGTGCTTGACCAGCGCCTTCACTTCGTCGTGGTCGACGATCACCGCCGCTGCTACCCCCTCGCTCCCTCGACCTGCTCCCACTAGACCCCTTCCTGACCGTAGGCGCGCCCCCGGGCTACGTCAACAGCCGATGTGTCACGACTTCAGCTCGCGGGTGCGGCACTTTTGCACGGTTGCCCGACGATCGCATAGGCCGCGCGGCCTATCTTGATGGCTTGCAAGTCCTAAATTTGCGACAGGCGCGAGAGAAGATCCTCGGCCTGGCGAACATGAAACTGGCCATTTCCCTGCGTTGCCAGCTCGAGCTGCTTCTCTGCCTCGTCCACAGCTCGTATCCAAAGCAACATGAGCCCGAGGTGGAAGCGTACCAGCGATGAGCGCGGATGCTGCCGAGCCAGAGGCCCGAGACGCGAGAAGGCGTTTGCCGGGTCGTCCTTGTCGAAGCGGACGACGGCCGCTGCCACCTGAGCCTCGAGGCTCTCCGGGGCCAGCTCGAGGGCGCGGTCGTAGGCCTCGCGAGCGGAGACCGGTTTCTCGATCCTCTGCAAGAACGTGCCGAGGACGAGCCAATCGGCGACCCGACCGCGCTCGGCCCTTCGCCTGAGAGCAGCGTCCTGCGCAACCGTCCCGAGCTCCTGGACGGACGCCGGCGGCTGCGCCGTCGAGACGAAGAAGGGCCGGCCGGGCGCCAGGTTCGGATGGAGGAGCGATTCGGCCTCGAGTGCCGCGGGGGTGTCCGGGTCGCGCGCCTGGGCCTCCCGCCATTCGCGCTCGGCTCCTCCCCTGTCGCCCGTCGCTCCGAGCGCGAGCCCGAGGTGGAGCCGCGCCACCCCGCTTCGGGGATGCAATTCGACGAGAGCCCGCAAGCCCTCGAGGCTCCCCTCCGGCCAGGCGGCGAGGGCTGCCCCGACGGCAGCCTCGATGGACGCCGGGTCGTCGCGGAGGATAGCTCGGAACTCCCGCAGGGCGGCCTCGCGCTCCCCCCGCTCGTATTCCCGCTCGGCGAAGATGAGCTCGCGCGCATTGGGCTCGCCCGGGAGAGCGCCCAGTTGAAGGGGTGGGGCAGGAGGCGGGGCCTTGGCCCCGCTGCCATCGCTCTGGAGGAGGGCACCGGCGACCACCGCGGCCACGACGAGGACGGCCGCGGCGGCCACGAGACCTACGACTCGGGCCCGGGGAGACACCGATCGAGCGTACCCCGTACCCTGACGTGCGCTGCCTCGGTGTCGCTATACTCAGTGAAGCAATGGCTTCCTACCGCGAGCTTCTGCAGCAGGTGAAGGGTGAGATCGACGAGATCGACGCTTCGTCCGCCCGTACTCTCCTCGAGTCGGAGGAGCCCGTCGTCGTCGACGTCCGAGAGCGCGACGAATGGGAGGAAGGCCACATTCCTGGCGCGGTCCACGTCCCTCGCGGCTACCTGGAGTCGCGCATCGAGGCCGCAGCGCCCGATCGAGAGCGGCCGGTGGTCGTCTACTGCAGCGGCGGCAGCCGCTCGGCCTTCGCCGCCCAGTCGCTCGAAGAGCTCGGCTACGAGAACGTCCTGTCGCTGGCGGGCGGGTTCACGGACTGGAAGCGAAACGGCTTCCCCTTCGACTTGCCGCGGGCGCTCGGCGACCAGCAGCGCCGCCGCTACAGCCGCCACCTTCTGATCCCCGAGGTCGGCGAGGACGGCCAGCAGAAGCTCCTCGACTCGCGCATGCTCTTGATCGGAGCCGGCGGGCTCGGGTCCCCCGCGGCGCTCTACCTGGCCGCAGCCGGGGTCGGCACGCTCGGGATCGTCGACGACGACGTCGTAGACGAGACGAACCTGCAGCGCCAGATCGTTCACTCCCACGAGCGCCTCGGCGACTCGAAGGCGGAGTCGGCCAAGCGCACCATCGAGGCGCTGAACCCCGACGTAACGGTCGAGGTCTTCAAGGAGCGCCTCACCTCCGAGAACGCCGACCGGATCCTGGGTGAGGGCTGGGACGTGATCGTCGACGGGGCCGACAACTTCCCCACCCGCTACCTCCTGAACGACGCTTCGGTCTGGCACAAGATTCCGATCGTCCACGGGTCGATCTTCCGCTTCGAGGGCCAGGCGACCGTGTTCAAGCCCCACGAGGGCCCCTGCTACCGCTGCCTCTTCCCGCAGCCGCCTCCGCCCGAGCTCGCCCCGAGCTGCGCCGAAGGGGGCGTGCTCGGCGTGCTCCCGGGCATCGTCGGCTCGCTCCAGGCGAGCGAGGCGCTCAAGCTCGTGCTCGGGATCGGAGAGCCGCTCGTCGGCAGGCTCCTCCTCTTCGACGCGCTCGAGACGACGTTCACCGAGGTCTCCCTGCGCCGCGATCCCGCCTGCCCGGTCTGTGGTGAGACTCCGACGATCACCGACTACGTCGACTACGTCGAGTTCTGCCAGGGCGGCAGAACGCACGTGACCGCGTGACGCGCGTCCGGATCCCACCCACGCTCCGCGCCGAGGTCGGAGGAGCGCGCGAGGTCGAGGCCACCGGCCAGACCCTGCGCGACGTGCTCGGAGACCTGGCCGGGCGCTTCCCGGGACTCGGAAGCCAGGTGCTCGAGGAGGGGAACGAGATCGCACCCTTCGTGAATGTCTACGTCGACAACGAGGACGCCCGCACGCTCCAAGGTCTCGACACGCCGGTCGGCGAGGGGTCCACGATCATCCTCCTGCCGGCCATGGCAGGCGGCGAGCGGGTCCTCGCTCCCTCGATACTCGACCTGATCGGTTCGACTCCGCTGATCGAGCTGCCGCGTCTCGCGCCGCACGAGGGCGTCACCCTCTACGCGAAGCTCGAGGGGCAGAATCCCACCGGCTCGACGAAGGACCGCGTCGCGAAAGCGATGATCGAGGCCGCCGAGGCCTCGCGCGAGCTCGAGCCCGGCCGGGAACTCCTCGAGCCGACCAGCGGGAACACCGGCATCTCGCTGGCCATGGTCGCGAAGCTCAAGGGCTACCCCCTCACCTGCGTCATCCCCGCGAACGCGACGTCGGAACGGGTGCGCCTGCTCGAGCTCTACGGGGCGAAGATCGTCTTCTCCTCGGCGGACGAGGGGTCGAACGGAGCCGTCCGGCTGGCGCTCCGGCTGGCCGAGCGGGAGCCGCGGTTCTTCATGCCGTTCCAGTACGCGAACGACGCCAACCCGCGCGCCCACTACGAAGGCACCGGCGCGGAGATCGTCGAGGCGCTCCCCCGGGTCGACGGGCTGGTGGCCGGGCTCGGGACGGGTGGAACGCTCATGGGCGCCGGCGACCGGGTGCGCGAGGCCTTTCCCGAGGTCGTCGTCGCCGCAGCCGAGCCGCTCCCGGGCGACCTCGTCTACGGACTGCGCTCCCTCGCCGACGGCTACGTGCCGCCGATCCTCGACGTCTCGAAGCTCGACCGCAAGATCCTCGTCTCGAACGAGGAGTCGGTCCGCGGCCTCAGACTGCTCCTCGAGCGGGAGGCCGTCTTCGCGGGCGTCTCGTCCGGTGCGGTCATCCACGTCGCCCGCCAGCTCGCCGCGGAGCTGGACGAGGGAGTCGTGGTCGCCGTGCTCGCGGACGGCGGCTGGAAGTACCTCTCCGCGGACTTCTGGACGGAGCCCGACGAGAGCATTGAGCAGTCGATGGAGAGCCGCCTCTGGTGGTGATCCCGCCGGAGGTGCGCTCGGCGCTCGTCGAGCACGCTGAGGCGGAGTCCCCGAACGAGGCCTGCGGCCTCCTAGCGCTCCGCGACTCTGTCGCCGAACGCTACCTCCCGGGGACGAACGCGGCCGCCAGCCCGTACCGCTTCGAGCTCGAGTTCCCCCCGGAGGAATGGATGGATCTCTGGGATGACGGCTACGAGCTCGCGATCTTCCACTCCCATCCCTCGAGCCCGCCGCGCCCGTCGCGGACGGACGTCGAGAACATCGGGCAGTGGGCGGGGTATCCGTACGTGATCCTGAACGCGCGCACCGGCGAGCTGGCCGCGTGGCGAATCGACGACGGCTCCGTCGAGACGCTGGAACTTTCCACCGGCTGAACCCGTCGAAGTGGGCATGAGGCTCGCACTCCTCGCCCTCCTGCTTCCCACTCTCGCCGCCTGCGGTGGCGGAGCCGAGGACGGCGGCTCGATGTCCGTCGAAGACGCGCTCCGCGCCGACGGACGGACGGTGGTCGTCGAGGGCGCCATTGTGGCGATGGACGGCGAGCCGGCTCGCCTTTGCTCCGCCCTCCTCGAGTCCTACCCGCCGCAGTGCGGG
>JBPCPR010000219.1:0-4345 GCA_050998925.1 Gaiellaceae bacterium | reverse complement strand
CGCCTGTCCAGTGGTCAGCCTCGGCGCGTACGACGTGTTGTCGGTGACCACGTTCTCGACGAGCCGGGCGAAGTCGGGACGGGCGGAGATCTGCAAGCGGTAGTTCTTCACTCCGAGCACCGGCTGCCAGCTCATGAGGACGCGGCTCGGGCCTCGATCGGTCGTTGCGCCCTGCGGCTCGTGGATCGTGCGCGTGAAGTACCGCATCCCCGACCACGGGCCTTCCGTGAGCGAGAAGGAGCTCGAGGTCGGGTAGTTCGCACGCACGCGCCAACCCCAGACTCCGGTGCCGGTCATCTTGACGAAGGCGAATGCGCTCGAATAAGCGTCCTCGAACACGGTCGAGTCTCCGTCCGGCTCATTGATCTCGAAGTCGTACGAGACTGCGCCCGTGATCGGAGCCCAGGTGAAGAGCGGAATTAGGTCGCCCGCGGTCGGGTTGCCGGCAGCCGGTACGGGGGCCGGGAGCGTTCTCCGAAAGGTGCCCGTCGTCGACCACGTGAGGCCGACCAGCCGCTCGTCGTCGGCGCGGACGCGCCAGTAGAGGATCGTGTCGGCGGGATAGGTGCTGTTGCTCGTGTACGCGGTCGACCGCGTCAGGACGTCGTCGATCGGAGAGCCGAAGGTCGGGTCCTGGGACACCTGGAGTCGGTACCGGCGAGCTCCCTCGGCGCCTGTCCACTTGAAGGTCGGCTGCGTCGTGATCTGCGCGTTGCCCACCGGGGAAAGGAGCGCCGGAGGGGTCGACTGCTTCTGGAAGTTCCGGTACGCGGCGAGTAGCGGATCGCCGGCGGAGAGCCCACCGTTCAACTGGGCCGCGGGCAAGACGGCCCAGTAGTACAGCGTCGTCTCGTCGGAGTAGGTCCACGACTGATTCTGCGTCCGCGGTGCGTACGCCGGGAGCTGCGCGAAGGCGTAGTCGACGATGCTGTTGAACGACGCGTCCCTCGAGACGAGCACGAAGTAGCTCTGCTTACCGGAGAGCGGCTTCCACGTGAAGAGCGGCGTTCTGCCCGTCGTGGTGCCGGTGATCGGAAGGACGTAGTCGCCCGTGCCGAGGTAGCCACTCGTACACGATGGGGTGCACGCGCCACCCGCCGGATAGCCCGTGAAGGTGAATGCTGGACCGCCGGGGATCCCCTGCTCGAGGTACGTGTAATCGCCGTAGATGTCCTGATTGTTCGAATCACGGTCGGTCCGAGCCCGGACTCGCACGCAGTAGGAATTCCCGACCTCCAGGCTCGTGAAGAGGTCAGAGGAGACAGACATCCCGTCCCAGTACGGCTTGACGCCGTTCCAGCCCGAGCCGAGCGGTGTCCAGGCATTGGTGGCGGTCTGGCTCGTCCAGTGCTCAGCGGCGCTGTGGCTCCAGTCGCAGACGCTGGAACCGGTGTCGTAGTAGGTGACGTCGACGAGGTAGCTCGAGGCCCCGGGGACCGGATCCCAGGTCACGATCGGAACCTGTGTCTGGTATCCCGCGGTGCCGACGTCGACATCCGTCCCTGGATCAGCCAGGTTGTCCCGCGTGCGGAGGCTCTTGATACTCGGCGCGGTCACGGGCGGGACGTTGTCGAACGTCTTGACGAAGTTCGGGCCGAGGTTCCAGACACCGGCGTTGCCGGCCTGGTCGAGCGCGCGGATGCGCCAGTAGTACGTGTTGTTCTCATAGAGAGCCGTGGAGGCGAACGCGTTCCCGAGGGTGGTCCCGGAGCAGCAGACCTTGGAGCCGGGAGTGAAGTCCGAGGACGAATTGACCTCGACCTCGTAGCGGGCGGCCCCCGGTACGGCGTTCCAGGAGTAGAGCGGGTCGAAGACCTCCAGCGCCGAGACGAGGTCGTCGAGCGCCGTCGTGGTGGTCGTGGGCCAGGCCCAGGTGAACGTGGCGACGCTGGACGGCCTGCCGCGATTGCCCTGCGCGTCGATCGGCGTGACGCCCCAGTAGTAGCGGCCAGGCGCGAGGGCGGGGGCCCGGGCCAGGTGCGGAGCGGCGGTCTCGACCGGCGTCCAGACGGGCGAGCCGAGCGCGGGGTCGGTCGCTAGGGTGACCAGGTACTTGGCGGCGCCGGGCGTCGGCGTCCAGCTCAGCTTGAACGGCGAAGAGGGATAGACGAGCGTCGCGTCAGGCCCCGGCGACAGAAGCGTGGGGGTAGCCGACCACGCCTTCTGCACGGATCGGACGGCGGACCAGCGGGAGACAGCGCCGGCTTCGGTCGCGGCGCGAACGCGCCACCAGAGCGTTCCGTTCGGGATCGTCTTCTTGAGGGTCGCCCTGGTGTTCCCGGTGAAGAAGCGGTCGTTTCCGTAGCCGAGCACCGGCGAGTTGAAGCCCGGGTCGGCCGAGACCTGGAACTCGTAGTGGTAGGCGCCCGTAGACCGGTTCCACGCGAAAGCCGGCAGGGAGGCGACGACTGCGCCGTCGGCCGGGCTGACGAGCACGGGCGTCGGTGGAGCGGCTTGCGCCGGAGCGGCGAGCGCCAGCAGGAGAAACGCGGCGCAGCGCGAGATCGACGTCTTCTTGCGGCTCCCGGTGATTCTCATTCAGCGACCTTCCATGGCTCTCGCCTGCACGGAGAGGACTGGCCGCTGCCCCCTTGGTGGGAGCTAAGGCGAGAGCGCGCCCGGAGCATCCCCCGAGTGGGGGTCGTTCAGACCTTCGTCGGCGCGGTCAGCTCGCGCTCGGCGGGCTGGCCGGTGCGGAGCTCGCGGCTGCGCTCGGCTTCGGCGTTGATCTCGGCTCCGAACAGGATTGCGAGTGCCGAGAGCCAGAGCCAGGTGAGCATGATGATGACCGCGGCGAGGGAGCCCCACGTCTTGTTGTAGGACCCGAACAGGCTCACGTAGAGCGCAAAGAGGCCGGACGCGGCGAGCCAGATGACGACGGCGACGACGGCCCCCGGAGTCAGGAACGCCCACCGTGGATGGGCAACGTTCGGGCCCAGGTAGAGGACCACAGCGAAGGCGAAGAGGAGCCCGGCGATCAGGATCGGCCACTGTGCCGTCCACCAGATCCAACCGAATACGGTCTCGAGCCCGAGGGCGCCGCCGACCCAGTCGGAGATCGCCGGCCCGAGGACGAGCAGCGTGAAGATGAGCCCGAGTGCGAGCACCAGGCAGGCGAGCATCTGGAGCGCTGCGATCCGCTGCTTCAGGAAGTTCCTGGTCTCCTTGCGGTCGTAGACGCGGTTCAGCCCGCGCATGAGTCCGGTCATGGCCCCGGTCGCGGTCCACAGAGCGAGGACGACGCCGATCACAATCATGACCACGCCGCCGCCCTGGTTCTCGAGCGAGCGGTTGAGGCTCTCCTGGAGGAGCGCGATCGTCTCCCGTGGGACGACGCCCTGGAGGCTGTCCATGATCGAGGCGACGGTGTCCTTTCCCGCCAGCACCGTGAAGAGGCCGAGCGTGACGAGGAGCGCCGCCGGAATGGCCAGGAAGGCGTAGTAGGCGAGCGCGGCGGCCACGTCCGTGATCCCGTCCTCGAGCGACTCCTTGCCGCCTCGAATGATGATCGCCTTCCAGTCACGTTTCGAGAGGTCGGTCGGGCCGGGGTCGGCAAGGTTGGGCTCGTGGTGCTCCGGCTGCGGAGCAGGCGCCTCGGGCTTCGGCGCGAGTGACTCGCCTTCGGGTCGTGGCTCGGGCTGGGTTTCCCCCGAGCTCGCAGAATCCGAGGAGGACCAGCTTCGAACCCGGGGCCCGCGTGGAGGCTTGCGGCGGGGCAGCAATCTCATGTCCAGAGCTTTACCACGCGTCGAGCGTTCTCACGCGCTCTATCCTTGGAAGACGCGGGCGTGGCGGAACTGGAAGACGCGGCGGGTTTAGGTCCCGTTGGGCTTCGGCCCTTGGAGGTTCGAGTCCTCTCGCCCGCATTGTGCTCTGAGCGGGGCTTTCCCGCCTCAGGGCTTCGCTTCGATGCCCGATAGGTGCCCGAACCTCGCGTCGTAGGCGTCGAGCAGACCCCGCTCGTACTCCTCCGCATCGGGCGCCAGGTGCCCGTAGGTCGCGTCGATCTGCGCGATCGAGGTGCCCATCCGCCTCGAGAGATTGAAGAGGGAGACGCCCGCGGCGAGGCTCCAGGCCAGCGCGGAGCGAAGGCGGGTCGCCTCGTCCGAGCTGAGCTCGTAGCTCCAGCCGGCGAGACGGATCAAGCCCTCGGCCCGGAACTCTGCTTCGCCGTGAAAGATGCGCTCGCCGTAGCGTTCGAGGGTAGTCCTGGGATCCGTGAGTACCCAAAGCAGCGTGGCCAGGTGAAGACGCTCCGCTTCGCGTAGCCGTTAACCGAGCTCGCGCGAGGGGACAGTCTTTCTCGTGGCAACGAGCAAGAGGAGCTCGTCTCGCGGATCTGGGC
>JBPCPR010000147.1:0-3122 GCA_050998925.1 Gaiellaceae bacterium | reverse complement strand
TCGAAGTCGCGTCCGTGCTCGACGCCGCGCAGGTGCCACCCGGTGCGGTTGGCTCCGGCCACGAACTGCCCCTCGCGAAGCGCCTCGTCCGCGACGATCTCGCCGGAGAACCCGACCGGGCCGAGCGAGCCGGGGTCGGCGCCGAACGCCTCGCGGATCTCGTCTTCAGTCGCCGGGCGATAGTCCGCTCCGAGCACGGCTTGCAGCTTCGCCTCCTCGAGTCGGTCGTCCCCTCGGAGCAAGCCGAGGACGACACGTCCGTCGACGACCACGGGCATCGCCTTGGACGTGGCTGCCGGATCGACGGCGAGGAAGTCCGCGAGCGCCTCGATCGTCGTCGCCCCGGGAGTCTCGACCTCTTCGGGCGCGCCGAGCCGTTCGGGGAACTCGATGCGTCGTGGGATCCCGCGGGCGATCTCGAGGTCGGCCGCGTAGTCTCCGTTCTCGCAGGTGACGAGCGTGTTCTCGCCGCTCTCTGCCGGGGCGAGGTAGTCCGTGCTCTCGCTCCCGCCCATCATCCCCGGCTCGGCTTCGACCTCGTAGACCTCGAGCCCCGCCCGGTCGAAGATGCGGCGGTAGGCACCGGCATGAGCCTGGAAGCTCCGGTCGAGTCCCTCCTCGTCGCGGTCGAAGCTGTAGGCGTCCTTCATGATGAACTCGCGCACTCTGAGCAACCCGCCGCGCGGCCGCGGCTCGTCCCGGTCCTTGGTCGCGAAGTGGTACCAGATCTGCGGCAGCTGCTTGTAGGACTGGAGCTCCCGCGCGTGGAAGGTCATCGTCTCCTCGTGCGTCATCGGAAGGACGAACTGGCGCCCGGCTCGGTCCTCGAGCTTGAAGAGCTCTGGGATCTGGTAGCGGCCGGTTTGCTGCCAGAGCTCCGCGGGCGTGAGCACGGGGCAGAGCATCTCCTGGCCGCCGATCGCGTCCATCTCCTCGCGGACGATCTGGACCGCCTTCTGGTGCACGCGCCAGCCGAGCGGGAGGAACGTCCAGACGCCGGCTCCGAGCTGGCGGATGAAGCCGCCGCGAACGAGCAGGCGGTGGCTCGCCGCCTCGGCATCCCCGGGATCCTCCCGGAGCGTCGGGATGAAGAGCTGAGAGGCCCGCATGCCCGCTAGGGACGTTGGGCCGCTTCGGCCATCATCAGCGCTGCCGGCTTGGCGAGCTTCAGCCGCTTCGGCCGCACCATGCCGCCTTCGATCCACCGGTCGATCTCGGTGAACAGCTCGTCGATCAGCGTCTCCGACGAGGCCTTCCTGAGCACGCGGCCGTGCGCGTAGAGAAAGCCCGTCTCGCGTCCGCCCGCGATCCCGAAGTCGGCGTCGCCAGCCTCCCCGGGCCCGTTGACGGCACAGCCCATGACGGCCACCTCGAAAGCCTGCGGGTACGCCTGTAGACGCTCCTCGACCTTCTCCGCCAGGTTCCAGACCCCGACGTTGTCCCGGCCGCACGAGGGGCAGGCGATCATGACGGGCCCGCGCTCACGGAGTCCGAGCGCCTTCAGGATCTCCCAGCAGACCTTGACCTCCTCGACGGGGTCGGCCGTGAGCGAGACCCGCATCGTGTCGCCGATGCCGTCCATGAGGAGGGCGCCCATCCCGACCGAGCTCTTGATCGAGCCGGAGAAGGGCGTCCCCGCTTCGGTGACACCGAGGTGGAGCGGATACGGGACGCGCTCGGACAGCATCCGGTAGGCCCTGATCATCGTCGGGACCGAGCTCGACTTGACCGAGATCTTGAAGTCGTAGTACTCCAGGCGCTCGAGGATCCGAACCTGCTCGAGCGCCTCCTCGACCAGGGCCGCGGCGGTGTCCTCCTGAGCGAGCTCGACGAGGTGCTTGGGGAGCGAGCCCGAGTTCGCGCCGATGCGCATTGGGATGCCCGCCTGCTTCGCCGCTCGGACGACGAGCTCCGTCTTGTCGGCGCCCCCGATGTTCCCCGGGTTGATACGGACGGCGGCCACGCCGGCCTCGATCGCCTTCAGGGCCAGCGAGGCGTTGAAGTGGATGTCCGCGATGATCGGGACGGGGCTCAGGTAAACGATCTTTGGGAGCGCCTCGGCATCCTCGAGCTTCGGCACCGCGACCCGGACGAGCTCGCAGCCAGCCGAGACCAGGGCCGCGATCTGGGCCACCGTCGCGTCGACATCGTGCGTCTTCGTCAGGGTCATCGACTGGACGGCGACAGGCGCGCCGCCACCGATCGCGACCCCTCCGACTCTGATTTGGCGTTCACTAGCCATGCAACACCGAGTCTAGCGGGGGAGTGGTTAGGTCCCGCCCAGCCGTCCGATGTCGTTCGAGAGGCCGATGAAGAACAGCATGAGAACGAGCGCGATCCCGACTGCCGAGAAGCGCTCGTAGGCCTCCCGGGGGATCGCGCGGCCTCGCAGTTTCTCGAGGATGGAAAAGGCGATGTGGCCCCCGTCCAGCGGGAGAAGGGGGAGCAGGTTCAGGAGCGCGAGCGAGAGACTGATCAGCGCGAGCACGCCGAGGTAGTAGCGGAAGCCGAGGTCGAGCGCCTGGCTCGAGCCCTGGACGATCCCGACCGGGCTCGACACCTCCTCCCGGCCGGATCCCGTCACGATCCGCCCCAGCGACCCGCCGATGGCTGCGGTCACCTCCCAGGTCTTCGCAATCGCCTGCCAGGTCGCGTCGGCGGGGCCGTAGCGCCTGTACTCGAGGCTCGGGACGAAGCCGATCACGTACCGGCCGTCCTCGGCCTTCTCCGCCTGGGCGGGACCGAGCGAGACCTGCCGGCCGTCGCGGAACACCGTCAGGGGGATCGGGCTGCCGTTGCTACCGCGAATCTCTCGCGAGACCGCGTCGAAGCCCTCGGTCGGCCGGCCTTCGACGGCCACGATCTCGTCGCCAGACTCGAGGCCGATACCTGCTGCCGGCGACCCTGCCGTGATCCGGTCGACGGTCCGGGTCCGCTCGTCAGGGACGCCGAGCATGAAGACGGCCGCGAGCAAAAGTACCGCGAAGACGAGGTTGGTGCCTGGCCCGGCGAAGATGACGGCGACCTTCTTCCAGGCGGCTGCGCGCCAGTAGGCGTCGCCCGAGAGGGCGTCCTCGATGTCGGTGAGGCCGCGGCTCGCCGAGCGTTCGGCAGGCTCGGAG
>JBPCPR010000080.1:0-3462 GCA_050998925.1 Gaiellaceae bacterium | reverse complement strand
GGCTATGTCCTCATCTCATTTCTGTCCACAGGGTCTGTGCACAACGCCACGACCGTTGAACGGGGCGGAAGAGGGGTTGCCCTACAGCTCTACTTCAACTTGACATAACACCAGTTATCGTGCATTCCCGTAGCAAAGCCGGATGCCTGCGGAGAGGGGTGAACGCGCTACTTGCCCCTCCTTGGCTCCCACTCGGCGCCGACCGCCTCATTACCTCGACGAGTCACCTGAACTCGTTCTGGACTACCAGTGAGGTTGGACTGTCCCGACCAGCCTCGCCGACAGAGCATCTAGGCGGCGCCAAGCCCCAGTGGGCGCTTGCCGCTCGGGCCTAGCTCCGCTTGTCGAGAGGTCCGCAAGAGCCCGCGCCTCAGTCCTACCCGGACGGCCTTCGAGCACCGAGGCGCTCAAGTTTCCCCTTCCAAGCGCAGCTGGGACCAACAAAAGAGGAGAGCCCGGAACACCCGATGGCGTTGCGGCGGTGCTCGGGTGCGCCCTCTGGGGTAGAAGAGGCCGGGCTCTCCATTGCTCTGTTCGCCCGGCGACCGCTCGCTCCTCCTGGAGCTCGATCGCCTCGATCCGCAGATCGTCCCACCAGCATCGGCTCGTCGGGACAGGGTGCTTACCCACCTCAGCGTGCTTGATCTGCCCGCCGGGCGTAACGCACTACGCCAACGGTTCTCGTGCCGTGACCGAGAAAACCTTCCGCCCGCAGGGCGCCCGGGTTTATTCCAGCCGCCCGAGTCTGTAGGGTCGGCCGGACGGTTTCAGGGGAGCCCCGTCCCGGGTACGCCTGATTGCGGTTGGTAGCCTAGAAAACGCTGGATGCCGAGCGAAACTCCCACCACGCAGATTCACGAGGTCCAGCTCCTGCTCGAGCGGGCCGAGGCTGCGGGCAAGGTCGACGGTGTCGAGCTGACCGAGACCATCGACACACTCGAGCTCGAGCCGCCCGAGGTCGAAGCACTCCACCGTGAGTTCGAGGAGCGGAACATCGAGATCGTCGAGCCGGTCAAGGAGCCTGCGCGCGAGCCGACTGCTCCTCCGCGGAACCTGAACGACTCGATCGAGACCACCACGGACGCACTCCAGCTCTTCCTGCGCGAGATCGGCCGCCACCCGCTCCTCACGGCCGCCGACGAGGTGGAGCTCTCGAAGCGCATCGAGCGCGGGGACATGGCTGCGAAGCGGCGGATGATCGAGTGCAACCTGCGCCTCGTCGTGTCGATCGCAAAGAACTACCGAAACCAGGGACTTCCGTTCCTCGACTTGATTCAGGAGGGCATGTTCGGCCTCATTCGCGCCGTCGAGAAGTTCGAGTGGCAGCGAGGCCTCAAGTTCTCGACGTATGCGACCTGGTGGATCCGCCAGGCGGTGGCGAGGGCGATCGCCGACAAGGCGCGGACGATTCGCGTTCCCGTGCACGTCGTCGAGCGGATGCAGAAGATGCAGCGTGCCGAGCGCTACCTCTGGACGCAGCTCGCGCGCGAGCCGAATCTGGCGGAGATCGCGGAAGAGGCGGGCCTCCCCCTCCAGCAGGCGCTCGAGGTCAAGGCGGCCGCGAGGGCCTCCACGTCCCTCGACCAGCCGATCGGCGAGCAGGAAGACGCGGTCTTCGGCGACCTCGTCCCCGGCGACGAGCCGCTTCCCGACGAGCTGACGGAGCGCCATCTCCAGAAGGAGGCGCTCGACCGGGCACTCGAATCGCTGCCGGACCGAGACCGAAAGGTGCTCGAGCTGCGCTACGGGCTCGGCGGCGAGGAGCCTCACACGCTGGAGCACATCGGCAAGCGCCTCGGGCTCACGCGCGAGCGCGTGCGCCAGATCGAGGTCGAGTCGCTGTCGCGGCTAGCGTCGCTCCGCGAGATCGACGCCGTCGCGAGCCGGTAGCTCGCTGCCGTCGAAGAGACGGTCTGTCTCGCTTCCGATCCGCGTCTGCGCGGCCTCGTAGGCCTCGTCCAGGAACGGCGGCCGGGCCTGACGGTGCCCGTCCGAGGCGACCGCGTGACACAGGCCCTCCCCCACGAGCCTCCATCCGGTGTCCTGGCGCGCGGGCCCATGCCTGCCCAGCAGGCTCGATGCGTTCACCTGGAGGAGCCAGCCGCGTTCGTGGAGGCCGCGTGCGAACTCGGGGGTCTCGACGACGGCATCAGCGCGCTCGGGATGGCCGAGCACCGGCACGAGGCCGCACGACTCGATGTGCGCCGCAAGGCGCTCCACCAGCCCGAGGCCCCCGGAGAACGGCATGTCGACGAGCACCGCGGGCAGGTCACCGAGCCGGTAGCGCTGCATGTCCTCTTCGAGCAGCTCGATCGAAGGCGTCACCTCGAACCCGAGCTCGAGGCGCAGGCCGAACGCCGCCGCCTCGCGAGCCATCCGCAGGTGCGCAGCCCGGATCCGGTGCTCGCGGGCCGCGTCCAGCCGCAGGTGCGGCCAGACGTGGGGCGTCGCGTAGAGCACACCGGTGCCGCGGGTCGCCGCCTGGCGGCAGAGAGACAGCCCTTCCTCGACGGATCCAGCCCCGTCGTCCCCCGACGGTACGACGTGAGAATGGACGTCGACGAACACCTCTTCACACTACCGCCGTAGATACTTGGATCTGCCTGCCGTCCGAGTTGCGAGGAGCTGCATGGTTCCCGAGGCGAACATCGTCAAGAGGGAGAACGGCCTCGTGCCCGACGGAGAGGGCTGGTACGTCCTGAACGCGCGCGAGTCGACCTGGCTTCACACCGACGATTTCGGCGTCGCCTGCACGTTCGAGGGGGACGTCCGCTTCGCAGAGTTCGGAATCAACGTCAGCGTGCTCGAGCCTGGCCAGCCGGCCTGCATGTACCACGGCGAGGAGGCGCAGGAAGAACTTTCTCGTCCTCGCCGGCGAGTGCCTCGTCCTGATCGAAGGCGAGGAGCGCCCGCTCCGGAAGTGGGATTTCGTCCACTGTCCTCCTGGACCGAGCACGTCCTCGTCGGCGCCGGTTCCGGGCCCTGCGTGATTCTCGCGGTCGGGACGCGCGGCAGCGAGCTCGGCGTTCTCTATCCCGTCTCGGACCTGGCACGGAAGCACGGTGCCGGCGTCGAGGCGGAAACGCCCGTGGCCGAGGAGGCATACGCGGCGTACGGAGAGACCCGCCTAGGCCCGTATCGGGACAGCTTCCTGCCCGCCTAGACGCGAAGGTAGAGCCGGAGGCCCGGAGCCGCGGCCTGGAGCTCTCGCAGGGCGCGCGACTCGAGCTGTCGCACCCGCTCACGGGTGACTCCCAGCTCACCGCCGACCTCTTCGAGCGTGCGGGGCTTCTGGCCCGAGAGCCCGAATCGAAGCTCGAGCACGTGTCGCATCCTGTCGTTCAGCTGCTCGAGGGCGAGCCCGAGCTCGGTCCCGCGGAGAAGCTTGGCGAGCGCCTCGTCCGGCTGCTCGCAGTTCACATCCTCGATCATGTCGCCGTACATCGACTCGCCGTCGCCGAC
>JBPCPR010000308.1:0-5725 GCA_050998925.1 Gaiellaceae bacterium | reverse complement strand
GCCAATTACCGACCAACCATCTCGTTCGAGGAGAGAACGGCGTCCGCCTCGATCTCGACGAGCCAGCTTGGGTTCACGAGCTCCTTGACGGTCAGCGTCGTGTTGGCGGGGCGGATCTCGGAGAACGTCTCGCCGTGCGCGCGCCCGCCGTCCTCGAAGTCCTCGGTGCGGACGAGGTCGATCCGCGTTCGAACGACGTCGGCCAGCGAGCCGCCTGCTTCCTGGAGGGCGCGCTCGACGATCTCCAGACACCGCTTCGCCTGCGAGTACGCATCCGGAGGCGGGTCGCCGCCGTCCGCCATGATCGGGGCGCAGCATGCAACCCAGACCTGGCTTCCGGCCCGGACCGCGCGCGAGTAGCCGACCACGGGCTCGTAGGGCGATCCGGACGAGATGAGGCGCCTGCGCAAGCGCGTCTAGTATCGCTGTCCGTGCCGGCCCTTGCCGCTATCGACGAGTGGGGTGCAGCGCACGCGGCGGCGGGCGTCGTCCAGGGCGGCCGGGTGGTCGGGGCGCACGGCGAGCGAGCGCACGTTTTCCGCTGGGCTTCGATCACGAAGCTCCTGACCGCGAGCGCTGTCCTCGTGGCGGCGGAGGAGGGCATCGTCGACCTGGACGAGGCGGGCGGCCCGGACGGCTCCACGGTTCGACATCTCCTTGCGCATGCATCGGGTCTGCCTTTCGACGGTCTCGATCCGATCGCCCGTCCGGGCGAGCGGCGGATCTACTCCAACACGGGCTACGAGGTGCTCGGTCTGTTCGTTGCAGAGCGTGCCGAGATGAGGTTCGCGGACTATCTTCGAGCCGGGCTCCTGGAGCCGCTCGGCATGGACGCGACACGCTTGCAGGGATCACCCGCCTCAGAATGCCACGGACCGCTCGACGATCTCTTGCTCTTCGCCCGGGAGCTCCAGGCCCCGTCGTTCGTCGCTCCGGAGACGTTCCAGGAGGCGACTGAGACGGTGTTTCCGGGGCTCGTCGGGGTGCTGCCTGGGATCGGCCGACAGGACCCGCTGGACTGGGGCCTCGGCTTCGAGCTGAGGGGTGCGAAGAGCCCGCACTGGACGGGGACTCGGAACTCGCCTCGGACCTTCGGCCACTTCGGCGGGGCGGGCACCTTTCTCTGGGTCGATCCGGACGCCGGCCTCGCCACCGCCTGCCTCACCGACCGGGAGTTCGACGAGTGGGCGCTCGAGGCCTGGCCCGCTCTTTCGGACGCCGTGCTTTCGGAGCTCGGCGCGGGAAGCCCTAGTTGGTGAAGAGCGGGCGGACGATCTCGTCGAATGTGCCGCGGTCGCAGCTCGCGACAACGGCAGGCGTCATACCCTTGACGGTCGCGGTCCGCGGCACGTCCATGACCAAGCCGACCTCGCCAAAGTAGTCGCCGGGCCGGAGCAGGTTTCGCTGGCCACGCTCGGCCTGCGAGACGCTCAGGAGGCCGGAGAGGACGACATAGAAGCGATCACCGGGCTCGCCTTCGGCGACGACCGACTCGCCCGGGCTGACGGTGTGCCGTTGCATGCGCTGGCCGAGCGAGGCCAGCGTCTCGCCCGGGAGCCCTGCCAGAAGCTCGATGCGCGCAAGCTCGTGCGCTGTCGCGGACTGGTGCCTCACTCGTCGGGCTGAGAGTCGGGCGAGGCGGCCCCCTCCGGGTCTTCGTGCCCCGGCCCGCGTTGCGCATCCTCTTCCCGCCGTCGCTCGAGGGATGAGTCCTCTTCCTCCTCGCTCGGCTCCGGACCCTCGGCGTTCGGCTTGATCTCGCTCATGGAGTCATTGTAGGGACGGTGTCCCTGCGGTCGAGATACCGTGCGCGCGTGGGCGAGCTCGACGGCTGGAAACACTGTCCGCGCTGCGCGTCGGGCCTGAGAGCCGAGTCAGGCTCCGTTCGCTGCGACTCGTGTGGGCTGGTCGTGTACGCGAAGCCCGCGCCCGCCATTTGCTGCCTCGTCGTCGACGCCGTGGGGCGTGTCCTGCTCGGTCGGCGGGCGCACGAGCCGGCGGCCGGGCGCTGGGACATCCTGGGGGGCTTCATGGACGAGGACGAGCAACCGTTCGACACGCTCAGGCGCGAGCTGCGGGAGGAAACGGGCCTCGATGTCGAGCCCGGGGCGTTCGTCGGCGTCGTGGCCGACTGCTACGGGAAGGAGGGCAGCGCAACACTGAACCTGTGCTGGACGGCCAGGATCGTGTCCGGAGCGGCCGCACCCTCCGACGACGTCTCCGAGCTTCGCTGGTTCGGGCCCGACGAGCTCCCAGCCGACAAGGAGCTTGCGTTCTCGAACACCGCAGAGCTGTTGCGGGCCTGGCGTAGGGCCCAGTAGGTCAGGAGGGGCCGGACAATGGGCCGAACGGCCCATTGTCGTCCGCGGCTCTGCTGTCGATTATCAGACATCTTGAGCGATTCGAACGTGCACCGAATCGACGATTTCCTCCATGAGGAGTGGATCGACGTGTGGGCGAGCGAAGTCGTCGGACAGGTCGAGGACTACCTCGCGAAGCACGCAGCGTTCCACGCCTTTCTCGAAGACGGTTCGGGCGCCGCGGGCGCTGTCTAGCCCTAGGCTTCGACGAGACCCAGGTTCTTCTCGAGCATGCCTTTCGGCTGGGCGCCCACCGCCGCTGCGGCCGGCTTCCCTTCGCGGAAGAGGATGATCGTGGGGATGCTCATGACGCCGTAGCGCTGCGCGAGCGCAGGCTGCTCGTCGATGTTCACCTTTGCGATCCGAAGCTCACCGGATCGCTCCTCGGCGATCTGATCTAGGACCGGAGCGACAGCATGGCAGGGGCCACACCACTCCGCCCAGAAGTCCACGACCACCGGCTGCTCGCTCTCGAGCACCTCGGCCTCGAACGTCGTCTCTGTCACTTCGGTTGTCATCGGTCTCCTTTCGGATCTGGGGCCGGCCGCGAGCCACCCACCTGGCTTCAGCCTATTTTCGAAATGCGCACGGGTGGTGCGCAGTTTGTGTCTAGAGCCTTAAAACGACGAGACCGATCAGGAAAATCCCGCTCCGGACCGAGCACTAGACTGGCTGCGTGGCGCCCGAGCACGTCTTCACGCCCCTACCGGCCTTCCCTGACCACCCGGCGCTCGAGCGCGACCTGCTTGCGTGGTGGGACGAGAAGGAGATCTTCCGGAAGCTCAGAGCCCAGAACGCCGCCGGCCCTTCCTGGAGCTTCATCGACGGTCCCATCACCGCCAACAACCCGATGGGGGTGCATCACGCGTGGGGCCGGACCCTGAAGGACGTCTTTCAGCGCTACAAGGCGCTGAACGGATTCGATCAGCGCTACCAGAACGGCTTCGACTGCCAGGGACTCTGGGTCGAAGTCGAGGTCGAGAAGGCCCTCGGTTTGAACTCCAAGCGCGAGATCGAGGAGTACGGCCTGGCCGAGTTCGCCCGCCGGTGTCGCGAGCGTGTCGCCGAGTTCTCGGAGGTGCAGACCAGGCAGTCGATCAGGCTCGGCCAGTGGATGGACTGGGACGACGACTACTACACCTTCTCGGACACGAACATCAGCTACATCTGGGGCTTCCTGAAGATCGTCCACGAGCGGGGCTGGCTCTACCAGGGACACCGCTCGATGGTCTGGTGCCCGCGCTGCGGGACGTCCCTCTCCCAGCACGAGCTGATCGACTCGTACCGGGACCTGACGCACCCGTCGCTCTTCGTCCGTTTTCCGCTCAAGGATCGCGAAGGCGAGGCGCTCGCCGTCTGGACGACCACGCCCTGGACGCTCCCCGCGAACGTCGCCGCGGCGGTCCATCCAGACGCGCGCTACGCCCGGGTCGAGACCTCGGCCGGGATCGAGATCGTCGCCGAGGCACTCGTGGAAGCAGTCCCGCTGGCCGGCGAGGTTCGCGACACGCTGCTCGGGTCGGAGCTCGTCGGGCTCGAGTACGAGGGCCCGTTCGACGATCTCGAGCCGCAGCAGGGCATCGTCCACCGTGTGATCCCCTGGGACGACGTCTCCCTGGAGGAGGGGACCGGGATCGTCCACATCGCGCCCGGCGCGGGCAGCGAGGATTTCGAGCTCGCGCGCGTGTACGACCTGCCGGTGCTCGCTCCGATCGACGAGTCGGGCCGATTCTATCCCGAATATGGCTGGCTGCACGGGCGCTCCACGGACGAGACTGCGGGCCAGATCATCGGTGACCTGGGTGAGCGCGGCCGGCTGCTCGACGCCGGTGAGATCACGCACCGCTATCCCGTTTGCTGGCGCTGCTCCACACCGCTCGTCTTCCGGATCGTCGACGAGTGGTTCATCTCCGCGGACGAGATCCGGCCGAAGATGCTCGCCGCGAACGCCACCGTTCGCTGGACGCCCGAGTTCTACTCGAAGCGGATGGACGACTGGCTTCGCAACATGGGCGACTGGTGCATCTCGCGGAAGCGGTACTTCGGGCTCCCGCTGCCCTTCTACCGCTGCGAGGACTGCGACGTCGTGAACGTCGTCGGCTCCGAGCGGGAGCTACGGGAGCGTGCCGTGAGCGGTGTCGAGCAGCTCGAGGAGCTGCACCGGCCCTGGGTGGACGAGGTGACGATCGCCTGCGACGGGTGCGGCGCCGAGCTTCGGCGGCTCCCGGAGGTCGGGGACGCCTGGCTCGACGCCGGCATCGTGCCCTTCTCGACCCTGGGCTGGCAGAACCCGGAGCCAATCGTGGGCGGGTATGCAACGGGCGCCGCCCACGGGCTCACGGGAGCCGACCTTCCCGACCACGCGTACTGGGAGACCTGGTTCCCGGCCGACTGGGTCTCGGAGATGCGCGAGCAGATCCGCCTCTGGTTCTACTCGCAGCTCTTCATGTCCGTGGCGCTGGTCGGCGAGGCGCCGTACCGCCAGGTGCTCACGCACGAGAAGGTGAACGACGAGACCGGTCGTCCGATGCACAAGTCCTGGGGGAACGCAATCGAGCTGAACGAGGCGCTCGACCGGATGGGCGCCGATGTGATGCGCTGGCTCTACTGCTCCCAGGTGCCGAGCCAGAACCTCAACTTCGGCTTCGGGCCGGCGGGAGAGGTGAAGCGGGAGCTCCTCACCTTCTGGAACTCGGTCAGCTTCCTGATCCTCTACGCGAACGTCGAGGGCTGGCGTCCGGAGGCCAGGCTGCTCGAGTCAGGGCCGGCCAGTGAGAACCTGGCCCAGCTAGATCACTGGCTTCTCGCCCGCGTCCAGCAGCTCGTCGGCGAGGCAACTGACGGCTTCGAGCGGTTCTGGACACCCGCCATCACGAAGGCCTTCACGGCCTTCATGGGCGACCTCTCCGACTGGTACGTCCGGCGTAGTCGTCCTCGCTTCTGGCGTGGGGAGGAGGCCGCCCTCGAGACTCTGTGGTACGCGGTCGTGCAGTCGCTCCGCACGATCGCCCCGGTCATGCCTTTCCTATCCGACCACCTCTGGCGGAACCTCGTTGCAGGCCCGTGCGACGGCGCTCCCGAGAGCATCTTCCTCGCCGGCTGGCCCGGGGTCACACAAGACCTCCGAGACGAGCCGCTGCTGACCGAGGTCGAAGAGGTTCGCCGGGTCGTCGGCCTCGGGCATTCCGCCCGCCAGCAGGCGGCTCGCAAGGTGCGCCAGCCGCTCCGCCGGATGGTCGTCGAGGGCGCGGGCGCGTCCTCGGCTCATGCCGAGGAGATCAAGGCCGAGCTTCGTATCAAGGAGCTCGAGTTCGGGTCGGTCGAAGGCACGTATCTGCGCGTGAAGCCGAATCTTACGATCCTCG
>JBPCPR010000299.1:0-5472 GCA_050998925.1 Gaiellaceae bacterium | reverse complement strand
AGGAACCCCGGGAAGGCGCGCTCGGTCGCCTCGCCCGTGGGGATCATAAGCCACACGACCCGGGTCGGCTCGAGCTGGCCCACCAGCTCCTCGAGCGAGGACGCCGTGCCGCCGCCGCTCCGCGCGTAGCTCGCGAGCTCGTGCCCGTCCTGCTCGAGCCGCTTGACCATGTTGCCTCCCATGCGCCCGAGTCCGACCATGGCGAGCTTCATACGCCGAGATCCTCCCAGCGTGCGCGCGCCACCCGAAGCCCCCGCTCCGCGAGCGCCGCGTAGTCGCCTGCGGCCTGAGCTCTGAGCAGCCGGCCAAAGCCGAACTCCTGGCCTGGAATGTGCAGCTCGTCCCCGGGATCGTCCACGACCTGGAGGAAGACGCCGCTCGGCGGACCGCCCTTGTGGAGCTGGCCGGTCGAGTGCAGGTACCGCGGGCCGTACCCGTGCGTGACCACGCAGCCGGTTTCCGTGCGCGCGCGGTCGGCGAGCACCTCGAGTCGACGGTCGTTCTCCTCGCTCGGCTCGACGAACGCCAGGATGGCGGCGTAGTCGCCTTCTCCTGCGCCTGCGAACGGCTCGCCCTCGGACTCGAGCGCGGGGTCGTCGCCCGAGTCGAGGATCGCCTTCGTGCGGTCCTTCGCCTCCTGCACGTTCGGCTGGTCGAACGGATTGATGCCAATCGCGGCGCCGGCGACCGCGGTCGCGAACTCCCACCGGAAGAGCTCCTGGCCGAGCTCGTACGGATCCCCGACCCTGACCTCCTCGCTCTGGCGGTCGGGACCTGCACCCGTCTCGCCGGGTGCCGGCACGAGGCCCTTGCCCTGCTTGCCCGTGGACTCGGCAATGAGCTGCTCGGCCCAGAGGCCGAAGCCACCCGGGCTCGGGTTGATCTGCAGCTTGTCCCGTCCCTCGCGCCAGCCCGCTCCGAGTCGCTCGCCCAGCTCGAGCCCCGGGTTGCCGTCGTCCAGCCGGCAGGCCTCGACCATCTCGACCGTTCTGAGGAGCAGGCGCTCGAGGTCGACGCCCATGAGCGCCGCCGGCACGAGCCCAAACAGCGAGAGCGCCGAGTAGCGCCCCCCGATCGTCGGCTCGCCTGAGAAGGTGGCGCGGAATCCACGCTCCCCGGCGACCCGCTCGAGATCGGAGCCGGGGTCCGTGACCGCGGCGAAGTGGCGGCCTTCGCCCATCCGCTCCCAGAAGTAATCCATGTGCGACCGCGTCTCGAGCGTCGAGCCCGATTTGGACGAGACCAGGAAGAGCGTCTTCCCGAGGTCGAGCCGCTGCTCGAGCGCGCGGATGGCCTTCGGATGCGTCGTGTCGAGGACGTGGAAGCTCTCGACCCCGAAGGTCCGTCGCAGGACCTCGGGAGCGAGGCTCGAGCCGCCCATGCCTGCGAGGACGACTTCGGTGAGGCCGTCCTCATACACGCCGGCGGCGAACTCCTCGAGCTCGTCGACCCGCTCCTGCATCCGGAACGGCTCGTCCAGCCAGCCGAGCCAGCGGCTCTCGTCAGCCCCGGTCCAGAGCGTCGCGTCGCGGCTCCAAATCCGCTCGACGAGCTCGGAGGTGCCGACCTGCATCAGGCCGCGACGAGCTCCCGGCTCGACTGTCTGATTCCTTCCAGGAGCTCGACGAAGGAGTCGGCGAACTTCTCGACGCCCTCGCGCTCCAGAGTCTCGACGACGTCGTCGTAGTCGACCCCGGCCTTCGCCAGGTCTTCGAGCAGCTTGCGAGCCCCCTCGAGGTCACGCCCGACTGTGTCCTTGACCACCTTGCCGTGATCCTGGAATCCCTCGATCGTCTCCGGCGGCATCGTGTTCACGGTCATCGGCCCGATCAACTCCTCCACGTACA
This sequence comes from Gaiellaceae bacterium, assembly GCA_050998925.1. Taxonomy (GTDB): domain Bacteria; phylum Actinomycetota; class Thermoleophilia; order Gaiellales; family Gaiellaceae; genus DASQGA01. The sequence continues at coordinate 3,625 of JBPCPR010000299.1, read as the reverse complement.
TGGTGTCCCGGTACGCGGGGTTCTTCGTCGACGTCGAGGCCCAGAGGCACCGCTGCGGCGAGGCTCCCTTGCCGGCGAGGAACTCCCAGCGCTCGCCAGAGAAGAGCTCTCCGTACCGCTCATAGGCGAGCCTGGCGTTCGCGATCGCGAGCTTCCCCTTCAGCTTGTCGTGGCCGCCGATCTCGTCGAGGCGCTTGTCCGCCTCGGTGTCGACCCGGGAGACGAAGAAGCTGGCGACGGAGGCGACCACGGTCGGGTCTCCGCCCGCGGCCACGAGCCGCTCGAGCCCGCGGATGTAGGCCTCGGCCACCTCCGTGTAGCGCCGAAGGGAAAAGATCAGCGTCACGTTGATCGACTTTCCCTTCGCGATCATGTCCTCGATCGCCGGGAGACCGGGCCTGGTCGCGGGGATCTTCACGAAAAGGTTCGGCCGGTCGATCAGCTCGTGGAAGCGCACCGCCTGGGCGACCGTCTCCTCGGTGTCGTAGGCCAGCGTCGGATCGACCTCGATCGAGACGTAGCCGTCCCTGCCGCCACCCTCGTCCCACACCTTGCGGAGAAGGTCGCAGGCGTCGGTCACGTCCTTCGCGGCGAGCCGGATGAAGATCTCGGTCGGGTCCTGCTCCTCTTCGAGCACCTCCCGAAGCTGCGCGTCGTAAGCGTCCCCGGCGGAGATCGCCTTCTGGAAGATGGTCGGGTTCGATGTGATGCCGACGACCGCGTCCTTTCGCATCATCCGCTCGAGCTCCCCGCTTGCGATCAGGTCACGCGACAGGTTGTCGATCCAGACGCTGACACCTGCTTCGGAGAGCTTGTGCAGCCTGGACTTCGCCATGGTTCTCTCCTTCCTCTGCTCTAAACGTTTAGACGCGCTGGCGGCGCTCGAGGAGCGACCGGGCGCGGCTGGCGATGTTCTCGGGCGTGTAGCCGAACTTCTCGAGGACGGTCGTGCCCGGGGCCGAGGCGCCGAAGTGCTCGATCGAGACGACCGCGCCGTCGATCCCCACCCACCGCTGCCAGCCGAGCGAGACCCCGGCCTCGCCGGCGATCCGCTGCTCGACCTCGGGCGGCAGCACGTAGTCGCGGTAGTCGGAAGGCTGCTCCTCGAAGAGCTCCCAGCAAGGCAGCGAGACGACCCGGGCCGAGACGCCGTCCTCCTGCAGCTTCCTCGCCGCCTCGATCGTCGGCCAGACCTCGGATCCGGTGGCGAGCATGAGGAGGTCGGGGAGCCCGTTGCCGTCCTCGGCCTCCCAGACGACGTACCCACCGCGGTCGGCGCCCGTCACCTGCTCGGGCTCGAGCACCGGCAGGTTCTGGCGGATCAGCAGGATCGCTACCGGGCCCTCCGTGCGCCCGAGTGCAACCTTCCACGCAATCGACGTCTCGTTGGCGTCCGCAGGACGGATGACCCAGAGGTTAGGGATCGCGCGGAGCGCCGCCTAGTGCTCGACGGGCTGGTGCGTGGGGCCGTCTTCGCCGAGACCGACGGAGTCGTGTGTCCACACCCAGAGGACGGGGAGGCGCATGAGGGCGGAGAGCCTGACCGCGGGCCGCATGTAGTCGCGGAAGATCAGGAAGGTGGAGCCGTACGGCTTCACGATGCCGCCGTGGACGGCGAGCCCGTTCACGATCGAGCCCATGCCGTGCTCGCGAACGCCGAAGGGGATGTTCCGCCCCGCGAAGAACTGCGAGAAGACGCCGGCACCGTCGAAGGCGGTCTTCGTGGACTCGACCAGATCGGCAGCGCCGCCGACCATCGTCGGCGTGAAGCCCTTGAAGGCCTCCATGACCTTGGAGCCGGCCGCGCGCGTGGCCATCGAGCCCTCCTCCGCCGGATCGAACGTGGGGAGGGACTCCGCCCACCCGGGCTTCGGCTGGCCGCGCCAGGCGAGATCCCAATCCTCCGCCAGGGCCGGATAGGTGGCGCGCCAGTTCTCGAGACGCCGTCGCCACTCGGTCTCGAGCTCGTCGCCCGTGTCGTAGAGCTTCATGTGCTCCGCGACCTCGTCGGGAATGAAGAACTTCTGATCCGGATCCCAGCCGAGCACCTCCTTCGTCGCGCGCACCTCGTCCTCACCGAGTGGCGCGCCGTGCGCCTTCGCGGTGTCCTGGGCGTTGGGCGCCGGGAAGGCGATGTGGCTGCGAACGACGATCAGGGAGGGGCGCTCCTCATTCCTCGCCCGCGTAATGGCGCTTCTGAGCTTCGTCAGGTCGTTGACGTCATCGACGTGGAGGACGTGCCACCCGTAGGCCTCGAAGCGCTTCCCCTTGTCCTCGTGGTCGAAGGAGAGCGCGGTCGTGCCGTCGATCGTGATCCGGTTGTCGTCATAGAAGCAGACGAGCTTGCCGAGCCCGAAGGCGCCGGCGAGCGAGCAGGCCTCGGCCGAGACCCCCTCCATGAGGTCGCCGTCGGAGGCGATGCAGTAGACCCAGTGGTCGACGACCTCCTCCTGGGGCCGGTTGTAGCGCTGCGCGAGGAACTTCTCGGCCATCGCCATGCCGACCGCGTTCGAGATCCCCTGCCCGAGCGGACCGGTCGTGGTCTCGATGCCCGGAGTCAGGAAGTGCTCGGGGTGCCCGGGCGTAAGGGACTCCCACTGGCGGAAGCGCTTGATCTCGTCGAGCGAGAGGTTGTAGCCGCAGAGGTGGAGGGTCGTGTACTGGAGAATGCAGGCGTGGCCGGCGGAGAGAACGAAGCGGTCGCGATCCTCCCACTGCGGGTTCGCCGGGTTCACCCGCATCGTCTCCCGGTAGAGGAGGTAGGCGAGCGGCGCCAGGGCCATGGCCGTCCCAGGGTGCCCCGCGTTCGCCTGCTGCACGGCGTCCATGGACAGCGTTCGGATCGTGTCGATCGAACGCCGCTCGATGTCGGTCACTGGCACCTCGCTACTAAGATTGGCAGGCACAGCCTGCTGCAAACCTTACTGCCGGGCCGCCGGCACGCGTGTCCCCGGATGTGCCGCCTCAATCGCCCTTTCGGCCTGGGTCGTGACGAAGTCGAAGAATGCCTGCACAGGCGGTCTGGACGGACCGCTCCCCGACCGGAGCACGTACCAATGCCGCGCCGGGAGGCCCCCCACGACGTCGATCGTCGCCAAGAGTCCCGATTCGAGCTCGAGCTCGACTGCGATCCGCGACTGCAACGAGAGACCGAGGCCGATCCGGACAGCCTGTTTGATCGCGCCGTTCGACCCCAGAGTGAGAGTGCTCGGCTGCGCGTCGTGGTGCGAGAGAAACTCCTCCACCATCGTCCGCGTGCCCGACCCCTCCTCTCGCAGAAGCCAGTTTCGATCGGCGAGCTCCTCGACGGGAACGGAGCGGCGGCGCGCAAGGGGGTCGCCCAGGGGCGCGATCACCGCCAGGTCGTTCCGCAGGAAGCGTCGCCCTTCCAGCCGCCCGCCGCTTACCGGTGGCCGTCCGGCGATCGCGACGTCCGAGGAATGGTCGAGGACTCGCTCAAAGACCGACCTCCGGTTGGCGACCTCGAGGGTGAGGGCGATGTCCGGATGACGGAGCGAGAAAGCCTGAAGCAGCGGGGGTAGCAGGTACTCGCCGGCAGTCGTCACCGCCGCGATCCGCACCTCGAGAGCCGAGGCTTCGGCAGCCTCGTGCGCAGCCCGCTTAC
>JBPCPR010000298.1:0-4020 GCA_050998925.1 Gaiellaceae bacterium | reverse complement strand
ATGGTGACCGGTGAGGCGGTCTGGGCGGCACTCGCGGAGATTCCCGACCCGGAGATCCCCGTCATATCGCTCGTCGACCTCGGCGTCGTCCGGGACGTGTCCGTGGACGGCGCGCGAGTCCATGTGGAGTTCACGCCGACGTTCCTCGGCTGTCCCGCCCTCGAGGTGATGCAGGCAGCGATGGTGACCAGCATCGAGGCGCTCGGCGGCAAGCCCGAGATAGAGGTGGTCCTGGACGACTCGTGGTCGACGGACCGGATCACGCCCGCCGGCCGGAAGCAGCTCCGGGAGGCAGGCTTCGCGCCCCCGGCGCCGCGTTCGGCCGAGCCCCCCAGGCTCGTCCAGCTCCGGTCGAACGCATTCCGGTGCCCCTACTGCGGCTCGAACGACACGAGGCTCGAGAACCTCTTCGGCCCGACGCCGTGCCGCTCGCTTCGCTACTGCGGAGGCTGTCGCCAGCCGTTCGAGCAGTTCAAGACGATCTAGAACCCCGACAGTTTCTTTCGCCGGAGTCTAGACTCGCGGCGCACCGTGACCTCCGCCGTCGGCAACCTGCGGCCCGACGGGGAGGGTCGCAAGCGACGAGAGAGGGGAGTCACGTGCGTAGAGTCTTTCTGCTCGCCCTGGCAACGCTGGCCGTTCTGGTCGCGGCGCTGCCGGGGAGCGTCAATCCGGCGACGATGGCGCAGGAAGTTACCAGCCAGTACGTCGTCCTCTACAAGGTCGGCGCCTCCGAGGCGGCCGCCCACGCTGCTATCAAGGCGGCGGGTGGAACGATCGTGCGAGAGAACACGAGAGTGGGCCTGGCAACGGTTCGATCGTCGAATCCGGGCTTCATGGCCGCGGCGACGAGCAAGGCGGCCATCAGGGGCGCGGCGCAGAGCCGGCGGATCGGTCGCGTGCCGAAGGCCTTCCGCAAGAGCGGACACGTCGACAAGTTCGCCTTCGAGAAGGGCGACTTCTCGGGCGAGAGCTCGGGTGCTGCTGGTTCGAGCGCTGCCGCGGCTGTCGGCGCCGAGCCGCTGGCGGGCCTGCAATGGGACATGGAGATGATCAACGCCACCGCCGACACGTCGCACGAGGTTCAACCCGGTGAGCCCGGCGTCCTGGTCGGCATCATCGACACGGGCATCGACGGCTCGCATCCAGACCTCGCGCCCAACTTCAACTCGGCCCTGAGTAGGAACTTCACCACCGACATCCCGTTCGACCCCGACGGAAACGAGATCGATGGCGCCTGCGAGGACGACCCGGACGGCTCGTGCTCGGATCCCGGCGACGTGGACGAGAACGGGCACGGCACGCACGTAGCCGGCACGGTCGCCGCCACTGCGAACGGGGTCGGCATCGCGGGCGTCGCGCCAAAAGTCACCCTCGTCAACCTGCGTGCGGGCCAGGACTCGGGCTTCTTCTTCCTACAGCCCTCGGTCGACGCGCTCACCTACGCGGGCGACAATGGGATCGACGTCGTCAACATGAGCTACTACGTCGACCCGTGGCTGTTCAACTGCAGGCGCCATCCGGCCGACTCACGCGCCGAGCGGCTCGAGCAGCGGACGATCATCGAGGCGATGCAACGGGCGCTCAGATACGCACACCACCACGGCGTCACCCTGATCGCGGCAGCGGGGAACGGTGGGACCGACTACAGCAAGCCGGTTCTCGACACGTCGAGCCCCGACTATCCGCTCGGCTCCGAGAAGGAACGTCTGGTCCCCCCACGCTGTCTCGACCTACCGACCGAGGGCAAGAACGTCCTCAGCGTAACGGCACTCGGCCCGAGTGAGCGGAAGTCGTTCTACTCCGACTACGGCCTCAGGCACGCGTTCGTGGCGGCTCCTGGAGGGGACTCGCTCGATACCGAAACGGGCCTGGCGAATCCGCAGAACCGGATCCTCTCCACCTGGCCCGACTTTGTGGCCCGCACCGGGGACATCGAGGGGAACGGGGAGCCCGACGTCGACCCGGTGACCGGCGAACCGATCTCGGATCGAATCATCTGCGAACGCCAACTCGACGGCACGTGCGTGTACTACGCGTACCTGCAGGGCACGTCGATGGCCGCACCGCACGCCACGGGCGTGGCCGCAGTGGTCATCAGCGAGTTCGGCAGACATGACCGCGACCTGGGCGGGCTGAAGCTGAAGCCGGACAGGGTCAGGCAGATCCTCAGGAGTACCGCGCGGGAGCACGCCTGCCCCAGGCCAAGGCTCACCGAGTTCGACGCCTTCTGCGAGGGCTCGCGCGAGTACAACGGCTTCTACGGTCACGGGATCGTGGACGCCCTCGCCGCGGCGAACCTCCATCGGAACGATGACGAGCATGACGACGACGAGCCTCTAGTCCGAGAGTCATCCGGGAGCACGCGAGGGGGCCGACAGGCCCCCTCGCTCGTTGGTAGCGCACCTGGCCTGCTTTCAGGGCAGGCCGTCCATACCTCGTTCATACGGGGACGCCCCCTCGTTGCCTCCCTGGCCACCCATGGTGCGTCTAGCCAACGAAGAAAGGACACCATGCACATGCGACACCTCAAAGCTCTCATCGCCAGGAAGACCATGCTCTCGCTTCTCGCGGTCGGAATCATCTCCGCCGGCGCGCTCGGCGGGACGTATGCGAACTTCACGGCCACTCCGGTGACGATCGCGTCGAACGGGTTCGCGACCGGCACCCTCTCGATCGGACGCTCCGGCTCGGGCGCCATCTTCAACGTCTCGGCGCAGAAGATCGGCCAGGAGGCCACCGGGTCCCTGACCATCACGAACACCGGCACGATCGCCGGCGTCTTCACCGGCACCGCCTCTTCGACCGGCGCGCTCGCACCGAGCATCAAGCTCGTGATCTACCGCGACAACGACAACGTCCTCGGCTCGAAGCTCTACGACGGAACGCTCGCAGCCTTCAGCTCCGCTGACCTCGGCACGATCGTCCCGGCCGCTTCGACCACGTTCTACTTCCACGTGAGCCTGCCGACGACCGGCACCGATGCCGGCGACAACCTCCTCCAGGGGTCGTCCGCCAGCACCAGCTTCACCTGGACTGCAGTCCAGGCCTAGCGCCGGACGGAACGCTGACATGCGAAGGATCGGAAGCATCGCGAAAAGGACGGCTAGCCTCGTGTCCGGGCTGGCCGTCCTTGCCGCGATCGCGTACGGCGTGCTAATGCTCGCCGGGTACCGGCCCGTCGTCGTCTATACGGGCTCGATGGAGCCGAGCCTCCGGGTGGGCTCGCTCGCATTCCTCGACAAGACTCCGTCCTCGACGCTTCGAAAAGGGGACGTGATCACGTTCACGGATCCCTATCAGCCGGGACGGCTCGTCACCCACCGGATCGCACAGACGATCGAGCGGCCCGAAGGGCGTGCCTACCGGACGAAGGGCGACGCCAATCCCGCGCGCGACCCCTGGACGATCGCCCTCCCGGCCCAGGCAGCTCAGGTGGCCTTCGACCTCCCGCTGGCCGGCTACGTCCTCTGGTACTCGAAGACGAGCGAGGTGCGCTTCCTTCTCGTTCTCGGCGTGGCGCTCTCGCTGCTCGCCTCCGTCCTCCGCACCATCTGGCGCAAGCAGCCAAGCGGAAGGCGGACGGCATGACCCGCCGGATCTTCCTCCTGGCGCTCGTCGCGGTCGCGCTCGTCGTCGCCGGCGGCTCGACCCGCATGAGCTCCGCTGCCTTCACCGCGACGACGACCGTAGCCGGCAACACGATCACGGCCGACCGTCTCTCGAACTACTTCGAGGTCACCCCGGGCAGCGCGACGAGGCCCGGCACCTCGACTCCCGTGGCCAGCGGAGACGTCGACTCACTCGCTCTCGACTTCGGAACCGCGCCCTCCGTCCGTACGTTTACGGACGTCTTCGCGGTTCAGAACGTCAGCAGCCAGCCCCAGACGGCGGCCCTCACGCACCTCGGCATCGCCCAGATCGAAGCAGTGTTCTTCGCCTCGTCCGGCTCCTCGAGCGCAACCCTCGCACCCGGCGCCTCGACGACGGTCTCCGTCACGAGCTCCGCGACCGCTGTCG
>JBPCPR010000260.1:0-5639 GCA_050998925.1 Gaiellaceae bacterium | reverse complement strand
AGCGTGAACAGGACGTGTGTCTTCAACCAAGGCGCCGTAGAGCTCCGGGCGCCGGTCACCGAACAGGTGCACCTCGTACTCGCCCGGGACGATCGCCCGGTCCTTCTCTCGCGCCTCCGCCGGCTCGATCTCCGCGAAGACGAGATCCTCCTCGCGCTCACCGGCTTTGACCACGCGGTTGCCGAGTGGATCGACGACCTGGCTGCGGCCGAAGAACTCGACGCCGCCCTCGGAGCCGACGCGGTTCGCCGTCAGCAGGAAGACACGGTTCTCAGCCGCCCTGGCCCGTGTCAGGAAGTCGGCGAACGGCCTGACCGGCGTCGGCCAGTTGGTCGGATGCACCACCAGCTCCGCGCCGCCGAGGGCGAGCGCCCGGGTCGGCTCGGGAAAGCGGAGCTCGTAGCAGATGACCATCCCGATGCGGCCGACGGGCGTGTCATAGACCTCGGACGGCTCGTCGCCGGGCGTGACGAAGCGGTCGACGCCGAGGAAGGGCAGGTGCGTCTTGCGATAGCGCCCGACGAGCCCGGTGGGCCCGATGAGCACGGCGGTGTTTCGCAGGCGGTCGCCGTCACGCTCGAGGAGGCCCGCCGCGCAATGGACGCTTTGGCGGGCACATGACTCCGCGAGCGCCTCCACGCTCGGGCCGGGGATCTCCTCGGCAAACGGGGCCGCCTCGTGCTCGCTCGCGAACATGTAGCCGCTCGTCGCGCACTCGGGCAGGACGAGCAGCTCGCATCCGGCGGCAGCGGCGTCCTCGAGCCGGGCGAGGCACACCTCGAGGTTGCGTTCCTGCTCGCCGAGGCGCGGCTCCGTCTGGGCAACGCCACAGAGCATCCCGCGAGCAAATATATAAGCTCGCGCCTTGGCGAGTGTCGCCTTCTACTACGACGTCGTGTGCCCGTACTCGTACCTCGAGTCGCACGTCGTCGAGGAGGCCGAGGACCGGGGTGAGCTCGAGGTCGAATGGCTTCCGTACGAGCTGCGGCCCGCGCCGAAGCCGCTGCTCGAGCCGCGCGGCGATCACCTTCGCACCGACTGGAGCCAGACGGTGTACCGGCGAGCACTCGAGCGGGGAATCGAGATCCACCTGCCTCGCTATCAGCCCCGCTCCACCCTTCCCCTCGCCGCCTGTCTCTGGGCGCAGGACCAAGGTCGGCTGCGACCCTTCAAGCACGCCCTCTACGAGGCGTTCTTCTGTGAGGGGGAGGACATCGCCGCCGACACCGAGATCGCGCGTGCAGCGGGGCGCGCGGGCCTCGATCCGCAGGACGCCGTTCGGGCCGCCTACTCGTCCGAGCTCGGCTCGCGCCTGCAGGAGATCCGCGAGCAGGCGGATGCGGCTGGCATCGGAGGCGTCCCCTCCATGCTCGCCGGCGACGGTCGAAGCCACTGGGGCATGGGCGGAGTGGAGCGCTTGCTCAAGGGGGAGCCGCTCGTCCCCCGCCCGGTGTAGCGAGCGGCGGACGGCGCTCGTGCCAATCCGTGGCCTGCTGGAAGGCATGCGCCGCCCTGAGCACCGTGGCCTCCCCCAGGCGCGGGCCGACGAGCGCTAGACCGACGGGCAGCCCCTCTACGAACCCGCAGGGCACGCTCACGACCGGCGCGCCGACGAGGCTCCAGGGTGAGTTGTAGGGGATGAGCGCGAGCCGGTAGAGGGTCTCGCGCCCACCGACCGCGACTGTCTCCGTCCCGATTCGAGGCGGCGGCACCGGCATCGTCGGAGCAGCGAGGAGATCGACCCGCTGGAACATGGCCCCCAGCTTTTCGCAAACGCTCGCGCGAGCCCGCCGACCCGCCTCGTAGACGGCGGGAGGCAGGAAGATGCCGACCAGGAGGCGGGCGCGCACGTCGGCCCCGTAGTCCGAAAGCCGGGTTCGGAGCCACTCCATGTGGACATCCGCCGCCTCCCGGAACTGCATCGCCTGCTGGATCGTTCCCGCGTGCTCGAGCAGCGGCACGGTCACGGGCACCAGCTCGGCGCCGACCGAGCGAAGCTCGCCGAGAGCCTTCTCGACCGAGTCCGCTACTTGCGGGTCAGCTGCGTCGACGAGACTCGTCACCACGCCGACTCGAAGACCCCGGATGCCTTCGCCGAGGAGCTCCTCGTACGGGAGGACTGGGGCCTCGACGCTCGTGGGATCGCCGGGATCGTGCCCGGCGATCGCGGCGAGGAGAAGCGCGCAGTCCATCGCCGTCCGCGCGATCGGCCCGACCGCGTCGAAACTTGGCGCCACCGCCACGACGCCCCGGTTGGAGACGAGGCCGGTCGAGGGGCGGAGCCCCGTGACGCCGCAGTAGGAGGACGGGATCCGGATGGAGCCAGCCGTGTCGGTGCCAACGCTCCCGGCGACCAGGTCGGCCGCGATCGCCGCCCCGTTCCCGCCGCTCGAGCCGCCGCAGATCCGCTCCGGCGCCCATGGGTTTCGGGCGGGGCCGAAGTGCGGGCTCGTGGTGAGGGCGCCGTAGGCAAACTCGTGCAGGTTCAGTTTGCCGACGACGATCGCTCCCGCCGCTCGCAGCCGCGTAACGACGTGGGCATCCCGCTCCGGGACGTAGTCGGCGAGGATCCGCGAGGCAGCGGTCGTGGGCGTGCCGGCTACGTCGATCACGTCCTTCAGCGCGACCGGAACGCCCCAGAGCGGCCCGCGCTCGTGCGTGCGTGCCAGCGAGTCCGCTTCGGCCAAGGCCTCGTCGGCTCTCACGGTGATGTAGGCGTTCAACTGACCGTCGATCGCCTCGATGCGACGGAGGTAGCGCTCGACGGCCTCACGCGGCGAGAGCTCTCCAGTGCGGAGCGCCCCGGCCAGCCGCGCGAGGCTCACTCGTCGGGCGCCGTCGGAGGCACGAGCCGCTCGAGCTCCTCGAACGCCGGCAGGAGGATGGCGAGGAACGCGCGCACCGCCTCGAGGTCCTGATCCGTGGGGGACACCCCCTGCCCCTCGGCGATCCGCCGGAGCTCGGCCGGCGAGGGTGTCGCGGCCATGGGACGACTCTAACGCAGTAAGTTAGACTTTGGCCGTGCCGATCTACGTGTACCGCTGCCACGCGTGTGAGGCGGAATTCGAGGAGCTCGTACGAGCCTCAGCCGACCCCCCGGCCTGCAGCAAGTGCGGTGCGCGAGACGCCGTTCGGCTCCTTTCGGGCTTCAGCACCAGGTGGAAGCCGAGCATCGTGAACTGGCATCGCGTCGGCTAGATGACCGACGCGCAATTGCGACGCCTCCGACGCCCTAGTTACCGATCAACCATCTAGCGCGCATGACATTCGAGCTCGCGGCTGACGATCCCTGGGTCAAGCGCGGCTACGGCCAGGCCCACATCGAGCCGGGCACGAGACCCGCCGTTCTGGTCATCGACCTGCAGTACGCGTTCACCGACCCAGCGTTCGAGTTCGGGGGCGCCGAGCTGATCGAGCGCGCGACCGTGAACACGGCGCGCCTGCTCGAGACCGCACGCGCCGCCGGCGTGCCCGTCTTCCAGACGGTGGTCGCCTGGGAGGGGGAGCAGGACAGCGGCCTCTGGACGATCAAGCTTCCGCCCTGCGCCCGCATCACGCCGACGTCGCGCTGGGCGCAGGTCGACGAGCGGGTGTGGGCGGACAGCGACCTGCTCCTCCCGAAGAAGTGGCCGTCCTTCTACCACGGGACCCCCCTCCACTCGCTCCTGACTGCCGCCCACTGCGACACGGTGATCGTGACGGGCTGCACCACGTCCGGCTGCGTGCGCGCCACGATCGTCGACTCCTTCTCCAACGGCTTCCGGACGCTCGTCCCGGAGGACTGCGTCGGCGACCAGGGCCGCGACGCTCACCTCTCGAACCTTCGCGACGTCCACCGCCGCTACGCCGAGGTCACGACCGCCGACGAGGTGATCGCCTACCTCGAAAGCGTGCGCGAGCCGGGGGGCGCCCGGCCATGATCGTTCCCGACCCGACCACGAGGAGGTAGTAGTGCCGCGAGTCGAGCTCGTCGACCCCGAGAGCGCACCGCCCGAGACGAAGGCCGCGTACGACGAGATCCGTAGCGACTGGGGCGGGATGCTCTTCACCGACTGGCGACCGCTCGGGCGCAGCCCGAAGATCATGGTCGCGGCGCACAAGCTCTTCTTCAACCTCCAGGGCGAGAGAGGCGGCAGCCTGACCGACGTGCAGGACAAGGAGCTCGTGGCGATCAAGACGTCGCACATGAACGGCTGCGACTATTGCCTCGGCCACAACGTGGACTTCGGCCAGACGGTCGGGCTCTCGCTGGAGCAGATCCGGGCCGCGTGTAGCGCCCAGTACGGCGAGAGCGATGTCCTCTCGGAGCGTCAGAAGGCGCTTCTCCGGTGGACCGAGGCGATCACGCGGAACACGGCGGAGGAGGACGACGAGGCCTTCGCGGGCATGCGCCCCCACTACTCCGACGCGGAGATCGCCGAGCTAACGCTCATGTCGGGGCTCTTCAACATGTGGAACCGCTTCACGCGCGCGCTCCACATCGAGCTGGAGCCGCGCGAGGAGCGGGAGCTCGCCGCATGTCTCGCGCGGGCGAGGCCCGTCCGGGCAGAGGTGCGCTGATGGCGACCGAGAGCTGGCGGAACCGCAAGACGCTCATCCTGAGCCGCGCCGACATGATGGGCCTGCTGACGCCGGCCGAGTACAACGGCTGCGTCGAGCACGCGTTCCGGATGCACGGGCTCGGGCGGGTCTACATGGAGCCGAAGGGGCACATCGTCCTCGACGACTATCCGGGCGAGTTCGAGGTCATGCCGTCGTTCATCGAGGACCCCCCGGCGGCCGCCTGCAAGTGGGTCTCCATTCGCGAGGACAACGCGCGCTTCGAGCTGCCGACCGTCTTCTCGATCCTCATCTACACACACCCGGAGAGCGGCTTTCCTCTCGCCATCTGCGACGGGTCCCACCACACGATGATGCGAACGGGCTCCTCGGCGGCCGTCTCGGCGAAGTGGCTGGCTCGGAAGGACTCGAGGGTGCTCGCCATCGTCGGGGCGGGCATGGTCGGCAAGGGCTCCCTGGCCACCTGCAACGAGGTGTTCCCGTGGGAAGAGGTGCGCGTCTGGAGCCGCCGCCAGGAGACGCTGGACCGCTTCGTCGCGGAGGAGCAGCCGCAGTACGAGAGCTTCGAGCTGCGCGCTTCCACCGACCTCGAGGAGGTGGTCCGGGGCGCCGATGTCGTCGTCACGGGCACGCACGCGCGCGCCGGGATCGTCGAGGACTCTTGGATCTCGCCGGGCACGCACATCGCGGCGCTCGGCGCCGACCTCGAGGGCGAGCAGGAGCTCGGAGGCTCGCTCCTCCAGCGGGCGCGGGTCTTCGTCGACGACATCCGCCAGTGCCGGACCGACGGGGAGATCAACGTCCCGCTCCGGGAAGGCCTCATCACCGAGGAAGACGTCGCCGGCGAAATCGGCAAGGTCATAACGGGTGAGCTCGAGGGACGCCAGTCCGACGACCAGATCACGGTCTTCGACTCGACCGGGATCGCGCTCCAGGACTCCGCCACGGTCCCGCTCGAATATGAGCGGGCGCTCGCAGCCGGCGTCGGCATCGAGAAGAAGATGATCTCGACCTAGGGGTCGAAGTCGCCGAGGACGCCGGCCGCGGCGAGCTCACGCACCCGCTCGGTCGAGTAGCCG
>JBPCPR010000314.1:0-5980 GCA_050998925.1 Gaiellaceae bacterium | reverse complement strand
AGCGAGAAGCTCGCCTTGTGCTCCACGTACTCGATCTTCACGCGCTCGGGGCCCCAGACGAAGAGCGCGTACGTGTTCGCGGCATCGACGATGTCGGCGATCTCGAGACCGAGCTCGTTCGCCTCGCGAATGTGCTCCTCCGTGGAGTCGACCAGGACAGCGAGGTGGTTCAGAAGCGGTCGCTCGCCTTCCTCGACCTGGCCGCGATGGAACTCGACGAATGCCCCGCCTGCCTCGACCTGCGGTGAGCCACCCGCACTGGCGCCCGCCGGACGAAAGCCGAGTGTCTGGTAGGCGAGCGCGGTCTCCTCCGGCGCTCCCGAGAAAAGGGCCACGTGATCGAGGTCGTAGTCGACGTCGGTCGGAGCCTCCACGAGCCCGATCCGAAGACCTTCCGAGACGTCGAAGAAGACCGAGCCGTCGTCGGCGGTCTCGGCCCCGGCGGGGAGCGTTGCGGCCGCCGCCGAGAGGTCTGCGACGCGCAAGGCCACGTGCTTGAGCGCGCCGCGCTCGCGCGGTCCCTCTGCCGCGAAGAGGGTCAGCTTCCCGCGGCGGGCGTCGGATCCGATCAGCGTGAACTTCTCCGTCCGGTCGATCACATGCATCCCGAGATGGCGGGTGGCGAAGTCCGAGATCCGGTCGCGGTCATCCACCCAGAGCGCGACGTGGTCGAGTGTCTTCACATCCATCGGCTCAAAACTACCCGCGCGCATGGAACGCATGCACGCCGGGGAGACTTTCTTCATGGCTGCGCTTCGCGTCCTCGTTCTCGCCGCGCGGCAGCCGGGCTTCTCCGAGCTGCTGGAGCATGCGGGGTTCGACGTGGAGATGCGGACACAGCCGCTCTCGGAGAGCGAGCAGGTCGGTGCGGACGTCGCGATCGTCTTCCGAGGCCGTCTGATCGGCCGGAACCAGGCGCCGGCACTCGTCGAGCGTGGCATCCCGGTCGTCGAGGTGCTGACCGCCGAGCCGCAGAGCGCCTCGACCGCGGAGTGGATCCGACTCTCGAACCGGATCGCGAAGCCGGATCTCGCCCAGGTCGTGCGGGCGGTCGCCGACTGGACGCAGATGCGCGCCCGGTCGAACGACGTCGCCGCCTAGCAGCCCTCAGGCGATCCTCACCTCAAAGGTAGGGCTAACTCCCTGGTGGCCGAGGCCGCGCGCAGGAATCTTCTGGGCACCAGTTCGTTAACCCGGGAAACGAAAAAGCTCTAGGAGGAACGTTCCATGACACCCGACCCGAAGCGATGGAAGGCGCTCGCCGTTCTCGGCATCGCCTATCTGATGGTCGTCCTCGACGTCTCGATCGTGAACGTCGCGCTCCCATCCATCCAGTCAGACTTGAACTTCTCGCCGGAGAACCTTCAGTGGGTCATCAGCGGCTACGCCCTGACCTTCGGCGGCTTTCTCCTGCTCGGCGGCCGGATCGGCGACCTGCTCGGACGCCGGAAGCTTTTCATGATCGGCCTCGGGCTCTTCGCGGTCACCTCGCTGGTGGCAGCCCTGTCGGTCTCGTCGGAGATGCTCATCGTCGCGCGGCTCCTGCAGGGCGCGGCTGGAGCGATTCTCTCCCCGTCGGTGTTCTCGATCGTCTCGGTCACCTTCGAGGAGGGCGCCGAGCGGAACAAGGCACTCGGCATCCTGGGAGGCATCGCCGGCTCGGGTGCGGCGATCGGCGTGCTCGCCGGCGGCGTGCTCACGGAGTACGCCGGCTGGGAGTGGATCTTTCTCGTCAACGTTCCGATCGGCATCGCGACGCTCTTCTTCGTGCCGCGCTACGTCCGTGAGAGCCGTGCGACCAACCTCACCCGACACTTCGACGCTGCCGGGGCGACCACCGTCACGGCGGGTCTCATGTTCCTCGTCTACGGGCTCACACAGTCGACGAACAACGGCTGGACGTCGTTAGCGACACTTGGCTCGCTCGGCGCCGCCGCCGTCCTGATCGCCGCGTTCCTCTTCATCGAGGCGCGCTCGCGGTCGCCGCTCGTCCCGCTCAACTTCTTCCGGAAGCGGACACCGACGGGCGCGAACATCATCGGCTTCGGCCTCGGAACGATGATCTTCGGCGTGTTCTTCATGCTCTCGCTCTACATGCAGCAGGTGCTCGGCTACTCGGCCATGGAGACGGGAGTCGGCTACCTGGCCGTCGCCCTCACGGCTGTCGTCGCCGCGGGCGCCTCGCAGGCCTTCGTGACGAGGCTCGGCGTGAAACCCGTGTTGATCACCGGCATGGTGCTCCTCGGGTTCGGGATGATCTATTTCACCCAGGTCTCCGTGGGGGGCTCGTATCTGGGCGATCTCCTGCCCGGCTTCCTCCTGATCGGCGTCGGGATGGGCTTCTCCTTCGTCCCGATCTCGATCGCCGCGCTGGCCGGGACCACGAGCACGGAAGCGGGTCTCGCGGCCGGGCTCATCAACACATCGCAGCAGATCGGCGGTGCGCTCGGGATCGCGATTCTCGCCACGGTCTCGACCACCCGGACCGATTCCCTGCTGGCGGACGGAACCGGCCGGGCGGCAGCCCTGACCGGCGGCTTCAGCATCGCGTTCTGGGTCGCCGCGGCCTTCGCCGTCGTCTCGCTCGTCGCGACGATCGCGCTGCTCCGACGGGACGACCTGGTCGTCGAGGAAGAGCATCAGCCCCTCCCCGCCGCGGCGTAACCTGACCGAAACGGCCACGGGCTCGCCGTGCGCGAGCCCGTGGCCGCCCTTCGCCCGTAGGCTGGGCCGCTCACCCACCCGAAAGGATCTGCAGATGTTCGCGAGCATGTCGACGATCCGCGGCGACCAACCCGATCTCGAGGCCACGGCCCGGGTCGTCGGAGACACGATGCTGAACTGGCTCCGCGAGTTCGACGGATACGCGGGCCTCCTCATCCTGACGGACGAAGAGGGCGGGCTCGCCCGCGTGATCACGTTCTGGGAGAGCGAGGAAGCCGCCGAGCGCAGCAAGCTCGCGCGGCTCAAGATGCGCGACCAGATGACGTTCACGGTGCAGATGGAGGTTGCCTCGACAGAGCCATACGCGGTGGCCTTCGACGACCGGGTCTGAGAGGTCGCTCAGTCGGTGCGTTGCACGTCTTCGAGCAGGCGCTCGAACCCGGGGCCGTCGAACTCGGTCACGGCCCGCACGTACTTTTCCATCCCCCAGGCCCAGAAGTCGAAGTCGATCTTCGAGACGCCGTCCTGGATCGACGCCCAGAGCGTCCAGCCGTACTTCGACATGAGACCCCAGAGCCGGGCTCGGGCCACCTTGTTCCGGAGCCGGCGCCCGTAGTAGTGGGCGACGAGCTCGTCGAGTTGCTCGAGCGCCAGGTTCGACTCGCTCCAGACGTTCCCGAGCTCGAAGCAGGCGTCGTTGTTCCCCGAGTACTCGTAGTCGATCAGCCGAAAGGCGCCGCCGACGTCGATGAAGTTCTCGGCGAGGAGGTCGTTGTTGCACGGGACCGTGCCCTCTTCCCGGACAGCCATCGCCTCCTCGATCGCACGGACCTGCGGCTCGAACTCGAGGTAGCGCTCCGGGAGCCGGAAGCCACGCTCCTGCACGATTCCGAGGTAGCGGCGCTGGATGTCGAACATGTTGAAGTCGTCGCGGAACCGTCGCGCGCCATGGAGCTGCCGGATGGCTCCTGCGGCGAGCTCGAGCTTGTCGCCGCGACGGAGATCCTCGGCCGTCTGCGTCGTGCCCTCGATGAACTCGAGCACGAGCACCGAGTGCTCGGGGAGGTAGGCGACCACCGCGGCGCCGACCCCGGCCTCGGCCGCCGCGACCGTGTTCAGGTATTCGTTCTCGCGGTCGATCGCGAGCAGGCCGGCGTCCTTCGACGAGACGCGCACCACGTAGGCGCCGCCGTCCGTCTCGACCTTGTAGTTCGTGTTCGTGAGACCGCCGACGAGCTCGGAGACCGAGCGTGGGCTCCGAAGCTCCGGCACGATCTCGAGGATCGGGGTGAGTGATACATCTACGCTCACGTCTGCGTTTGTATCGCAGTCGGGAAGGGAGTGCGCGCGCGTGGAGCGGGCTCAGGTCGTCGTCGTCGGTGGCGGGATCACCGGCTGCAGCGTGGCCTACCACCTCGCCAAGCAGGGGTGGAAGGACGTTCTCCTGCTCGAGAAGGACGAGCTGACGAGCGGATCCACCTGCCATGCCGCCGGTCTCGTGACGCAGTTCAACCCCTCTCCGACGATGATGCGCTTCCGCCGCTACAGCGTCGAGCTCTACCGCGAGCTCGGCGTGTTCGAGACCGTCGGGAGCCTGCGCATCGCCTCGAGCCCCGAGAGCCTGAAGGAGCTGCAGCGGGGAGCGAGCAGAGCGCGCGGCATCGGCTTCGATGTGGACGTCCTCACCCCCGGCGAAGCCGTCCGGCTGCTCCCGGCCGCCACGCTTGAAGATCTTTTCGGAGCGATCTGGATCGCCGACGACGGATCCGTCGACCCCCACATCGCCACGTACGCCCTGGCGAACGCGGCCCGGGAGCTCGGCGCGCGCATCGAGACCGGCCGGCGTGTGACAGGGTTCGAGCTCGGCCCGCTGCGAGAGGTGAGGGCGGTCCGGACGGAGTCGGGCCCGATCGAAGCCGAGCACGTCGTGAACGCGTGTGGGATGTGGGCGCCGCAGGTCGCGGCCATGGTCGGCGGCTTCGCGCCCTCCATCCCCGTCGATCACCAGCACATCGCGCTCGCGGCCGTCCCCGGCCACGAGCTCCCGCGGGAGCTGCCGTGCTTCCGGGACACCGACAACCTCGTCTACGGGAAGGCGGAGGCGGGCGGGATCCTCTTCGGCGGGTACGAGCCGAACCCGGCAGCGCGCTGGGCCGACGGCGTTCCGTGGGACCACGCGGGCCGGACGGTGCCACCGGACGAGGAGCGCTTCGCCCAGCTCATGGACGGCGCCGTGCGGCGCTTCCCCTTCCTCGAGGGAGCAGGCGTCGTCGCGCTCATCTGCCACCCGGACGCCATGACGCCGGATGGGAATCCACTGCTCGGCCCCATGCCCGGGGTGCCGGGCTTCTGGATGGCCGCCGGTCTCTCCCTGAACGGGTTCGGCGGCGCGGGTGGGATCGGGAAGACGATCACCGAGTGGATGACCGCCGGCGAGACCGAGCTCGACGTGAGCGGGTACCGCGCCTGGCGCTTCGGGCGGGTGTACCGGGACACCGCTTATGCGACCGAAGCCGCCCGCGAGGTCTACAAGTACTACTACCGCCTTCGCTACCCGCTCGACGTCGACGAGTGGGGCCGGCCGAAGCGGGTGAGCCCTCTCCACTGGCGTCTCCAGGAGCTCGGCGCGGTCTTCGGCGTCAAGAACGGCTGGGAGCGGGCCGACTACTTCGCTCCGGGGCAGCGGTCGAGGCGAGCGGGAGCCGATCAGCGCCGCTTCGGGTGGAGCCGGCCTCCCTATTTCGAGCGCCTAGCCGAGGAGCACACCGCGTTCCGCGACCGCGTCGGGATCGTCGACATGACCTCTTTCGGGAAGATCGAGGTGACCGGGCCGGGCGCTCTGGCGTTGCTCGAGCGGGTCGCGGACAACCGGATCGACCGCCCGGTCGGAAGTGTCGTTTATACGCAGTTCCTGAACGAGCAGGGCGGGATCCTCGCGGACGTCACGGTGGCGCGCCTAGGCCGGGAGCGCTTCCGTGTGGTGACCGGAGCCGGCACCGTGGACGCCGACCTCGGCTGGCTACGTCTGAACATCCGGGACGGGGACGATCCGCTCGAGCTGCGCGAAGCCTCGGAGGAGCTCGGGGTCGTCGGCATCTGGGGGCCGCGCGCGCGCGACGCGCTGCAGTCGGTGACCGAGGACGACGTCTCCACGGAGGCGATTCCCTTCCGTTGCGCCCGGACGATCCGGGCCGGCGGCGTGGAGATCCTCGCCCAGCGGATCACCTACGTGGGAGAGCTCGGCTTCGAGCTCTACGTGGAGCCCGAATGGGCCGTCCAGCTCTGGGACCGGCTCGTCGAGGCCGGCGCGCCGCAC
>JBPCPR010000182.1:0-6992 GCA_050998925.1 Gaiellaceae bacterium | reverse complement strand
CGCTCAACCTGTCCATGGACACGTGGCGCCCGGTCGGTCCGCACGAGCTGCGAGGTAGCACCGACTACTTCTTCGGAGAGGACGTCTCGGACGAGGCGGTGCGCGAGCTCATGGCCTTCGGGGCGCAGGTCGGGGCCGAGGACGTGGCGCTCGTCGCATCCGTGCAGGAGGGACTCGACTCCGGGATGGTGCCCCACGGGCGCCTGCTCACGTCGAGCGAGCACCTGATCCAGCACTTTCAGCGGTTGGTCTACGACTCCCTGGCCTAGTCTCGGACGGGGGGCTAGCCCCACCATGAGAAACGGGCTGGCCCCACGGGCGAGGGGCGTCTGCGATGCGAGGCTTCGTCGCGTCAGATGCACCTTCGCTGAAAGGACCGCGATGAAGTTCAAGTTGTTCGTAGGGCTCGCGTTCACCGCGCTCTGCGTTCTCGCTCTGGCCGGATTCACGGTCCGCGGGACGCGCGCCCTCTTCGCGTAAGCAGCCGACCGCCCGGCTCGGCAGTCCAGCCCACTCACTCGGAAGGAGTTCCCCCCATGATTCGTGCAGGAGACCTGATCGAGAACGCCGTCACGGGAGAGCGCTTGCGCTTCCACCAGACGTCGGCAGAGACGAACGGCGAGCTCGTCGTCGTCGAGGCTTTCGTGCAGCCCGGCGGGCAAGTCGCCGCCGCCCACGTGCACCCGCACCAGCAGGAGCGCTTCCTCGTGGTCTCGGGGGCGGTCGGGTTCAAGCGCGGCCGCGAGAAGCTCGTTGCGGGCCCCGGCGACGAGATCGTCGTCGAGCCCAGCACGGCGCACAAGTTCTGGAATGCCGGCGACACGGAGGCTCGCTTCTACTGCGAGATCCGTCCGGCTCGACAGTTCGAGCGTCTGATCGAGACGATGTTCGGCCTCGCTGCCGACGGCAAGACGAGCAAGAAGGGCATGCCGCAGCCGCTGCGCCTTGCCTCGATCGCGAAGGCGCACTTCGAGGACGTCCGTCTGCCGGTCGTACCGGCGTGGATGCAGCGCACCGCGCTTGCCATGGGCGCTCCGATGGGCTGGCTCTACGGCTACGGAGCCACCTACGAGCCGGTCGCGGACCTCCGCCCCGCGCTCGCCTAGGGGCTCAGGTGAGAGGGCGTCGCCTTCCTGGCGGCGCCCTTCCTGTTGCGCGTCAGGCCTCGCCGAGCGCCGGCAGGTAGCCCTCCTGCTCCAGCCAGTGCCCGCCGTCGATGGTCAGGTTCTCGCCGGTGACGTAGTCGGCGTAGTGGGAGCAGAGAGCCGTCGTCCACCAGGCGACCTCCTCGACGGTCGCTAGACGTCCGGCGGGGACGGATGCCGCGACGCGGGCCCGATCCTCGTCGGTCGGCCAGAGCGCCGCGCCTGCACCCTCGGTGTCGGTCGGGCCGGGGGTGATCGTGTTCACCCGGATCCGGTGCGGCGCCCATTCGACGGCAAGCGTCCGCGTCATCGCCAGGAGGCCCGCCTTGGCCGCGGCGGAATGGACCGTCCCCGGCCCTCCCGTCCACGCATAGCTCGCGAGGACGCTCAGGATCGCGCCTCCCTCGCCGTGCGCCATCATCTTCTTGGCTGCAGCGCGCGTGCAGAGGAAGCCGCCGTCGAGCACGATCGAGACGACGGCGCGCCAGCCGTTCGGTGACAGGTCCTCCGCGCGGACGACGAAGTTGCCCGCCGCGTTGTTCACGAGGACGTCGACCCGGCCGAGCTCATCTACGGCTGCCTCGAAGAGCGCCTCCACCTGGTCGGGCTGGCGGACGTCCGTGGGCTGGGCGAGCGCGCGGCCCCCGCCCTCGCAGACCGCGGTCGCGACCTCCTCGAGCGGCTCCGGCCGGCGGCCCGCGACGACGACTCCCGCCCCCAGGCGCGCGAACTCGAGCGCCATCGCACGCCCCATGCCCGTTCCGCCGCCGGTGACGACCGCGACCTTTCCCGCGAAGGTGCCTTTAGCGAGCATCGGCGCCATCTTCTAGCACGACCCGCGCATCGAGGCCGATGGCCCCAGTCGGCGTCACGAGCAGCGGGTTGATCTCGAGCTCGGCGATCTCCGGATGCTCGGCCGCGAGAGTGGAGAGCGCGGCCGCGACCCGCGCAGCCGCGCCGACGTCGAGCGGAGCTCGCCCCCGGGCGCCCTCGAGGAGCGGAGCCACCCGAAGCGACCGCAGAAGCTCTTTCGCCCGAGCGGCGGCGAGCGGGGCGAGCGCAACTGCGACGTCGGCGAGGATCTCGGCATAGAGGCCGCCCGCGCCCACGAGCGCGATCGGACCGAAGCGCGCGTCGCGGCGGGTGCCGACGATCAACTCGACCCCGCTCGAGACCGATGCCATCGACTCCACCGAGAGCTCCGCAGGTCCCAGGCGGTCGATCAGGTCGGTGTACGCTCGCTCGAGCGCCGCCTCGTCCGCGAGCCCGACGACGACACCGCCCCGATCGGACTTGTGGAGCGATCCGAGCGCTTTCAGGACGAGGGGAAAGCCCACCTCCCCCGCAGCGGCCCGGGCCTCGTCCCAGCTCGTGACCCGCCGAGCCTCGGCGAACGCGATCCCGCACTCCGCGAGGAGTTCCCGGGCCTCGAAGTACCCGGCTTCGGCGGCCGTCCCGGTGGCTTGCGGCAGATCGGGCACGCCCCAGGGCTTCTGCTCCTGGCGCTCCACGAGGCAGGCGAGCGCACCGACGGCGGCACCGACGTCCCGGAAGACCGGGATGCCGCGGTCGCGAAGCGTCCAGGCGGGCGGGCTGGCCCAGAACATGGTGTGGACGACCAGCGGGCGGGCGGTCGCATCGACCCGGTCCGCCATCACGCCCGCAGCAGCGACTTCCTGTGCCTCGAAGTCGGGCGAGTACTGGCTGTAGCCGCCGAAGTAGCCGGTCAGAAGGACTGCGTCGACTTCACCCGCGCCCAGGAGGGTCGAGACGACGCGCCCGAAGGAGGAGATGTCCTGCTCGCCTCCACCCGCCAGGTCGACCGGGTTCCGCGTCGTGGCGGTGAGCGGCAGCATGGCCGCGAGCCGGGACGAGACCGGCTCTGAGAGCCGGGGGAGCTCGAGTCCGTGTCCAGCTGCGAGGTCGGCCGCGAGCGCACCGTGACCGCCCCCGTCGCCGGCGACCGCGACCCGCCGGCCTCGGACCGGCGCCCGGACGAGGAAGGCCTGGGCGAGATCGACGAGCTCACGCGGAGTCCCGACGCGGATGGCGCCGGCCGCGCGGCAGGCGGCGTCGACGGCGGCAAGGTCGCTCACGAGAGCGCCCGTGTGGGACAGCGCCGCGCGTGCGCTCGCCTCGCTCGCTCCCACCGTGAGGACGAGCACGGGCTTACCGGCGCGGACTGCGGCCTCGGCCGCCCGGGCGAAGGCGCGCCCGTCCCGGAAGTCCTCCCCGTAGATCGCGATCATCGTCGTCGCGTCGTGGTCGACATAGGCGCGCACGACGTCGGCCACCTCGAGGTCGGCCTGGTTCCCGAGCGAGGCGAAGCGCGAGATCCCGAGCCCGACCTCGGCGGCCATGAGCCCGACCTCGATCGCAAGGTTCCCGCTCTGCGAGATCAGGCCGATGGAGCCGGACGGGAACTCATTCGACGCGAGATCGAGATCTGCCGGCGCGTCAAAGACGCCGAGGCAGTTCGGCCCCAGCATGACCGCGCCGCTCGACCGGACGCGCTCCACGACCGCGCGCTCGCGCTCGCGCCCCGACTCGTCCATCTCGCCCAGGCCGGCGCTGATCGCCACGATCGCCTTTGCTCCGGCGGCCAGCGAGTCGTCCACAGCCTGCTCGAACGCGGCGGCCGGCACGGTCACGACGACGAGCTCGGGCCGGCCGGGCACCTCCGCGAGCGACGGGTAGGCCGTTTGCCCGAGGATCTCGCCGCCGTTTCGGTTCACGAGGTAGATCGGTCGCCGCCCGTTCCCCTTCAGCGCCCCCCGGGCCAGCCAGTGTCCCCACTTGGCGGGGTCGTTCGACGCGCCCAGGATCGCGACCGAGCTCGGCTCGAAGAGCGCGCGGAGGTCCCGGGCCACTAGCGGTCCTTGAGGAGCTGACGGGAGATGATGAGGCGCTGGATGTCGGACGTGCCCTCCTCGATCTCCTCGAGCTTCGCGTCCCGCATCCACTTCTCGGCGAGGTATTCGCGCGAGTAGCCCCAGCCGCCGAGGGTCTGGACGGCCGCCCAGGTGCAGAACATCGCCGTCTCCGACGCGTGCAGCTTCGCCATCGCGGCCTCGAGCGGCGCGGACGCGCCGGCATCCAGCTTCCGCGCGGCGCGCAGGACGAGCAGGCGGGAGGCGTCGACCCGGAGCGCCATGTCGGCGAGGCGGAAGGCCACGGCCTGGTGCTCGGCGATCGGCTTGCCGAACTGCTCGCGGGACTTCGCGTACTCGATCGCGTACTCGGTCGCGGCGCGGGCGAGGCCCGTCGCGGCCGCGCCGAGGATGACGCGCGAGCGGTCGAAGGTTCCCATGAGGCCGTAGAAGCCCTGTCCCTCGTCGCCGAGGCGGCGGTCCTCTGGCAGGAACGCGTCCTCGAGGAAGAGCTCCGAGTTGACGATTGCCCGCTGCCCCATCTTCCGCATCGGCTGGCCGAACGAGACTCCCTCGTCGCCTTTCTCGACGACGAACGCGGTGATGCCGCGATGCCGTGTGCCAGGCTCGACCGTCGCGAAGACGACGTAGTAGGTGGCGATGCCGCCGTTCGAGACCCAGGTCTTCTGACCGTGCAGGCGGTAGCCGCCATCGACCCGCGTCGCCGCCGTCGTCATCGCGGCGGCGTCCGATCCGACTCCGGGCTCGGTCGAGGCGAGGGCTCCGAGGAGGGAGCTGTCGGCGGCGAGCGGCTCGAGCCACCGCCGCTGCTGCTCCTCCGTACCGAGCTCCAGGAGCGGCTCCGCGAAGAAACCGTTCGAGCAGACGAGGTTGCCGATCCCGGAGCAGCCCCAGCAGAGCTCCTCTTGGACGAGGCACTGAGTGAGAACGTCGG
This sequence comes from Gaiellaceae bacterium, assembly GCA_050998925.1. Classification (GTDB taxonomy): domain Bacteria; phylum Actinomycetota; class Thermoleophilia; order Gaiellales; family Gaiellaceae; genus DASQGA01. Next base: position 2,022 of record JBPCPR010000182.1, on the reverse strand, counting down.
TGAGGCCGCCGCCGCCGAGCTCCTCCGGGAGCATAAAGGTCGTGATTCCGAGCTCGGACGCCTTCCGCCAGATTTCCCAGGGCATCTCGACGTCCGCCTCGTCGACCTCCCGCGAGACCGGGCGGATCTCCCGTTCGGCAAACTCGTGGCAGACGTCACGGATCTCGCGCTGCTCCGGGGTCAGCTCGACGAGCTCTGAGGCGACGTCCGTCACCCGTCGATCATCTCATCCGAGCTCGCGCGCTAGCGCCGTCACGCGCCGTGCGTTCACGCCGGCGCCGTCGGCGAGCAACGTGCGGACCGCGGAGCCGTCCCGCCAGGCCGCGAGGTAGGTTGGCAGGTCGGAATGGCAGTTGCAGCCTTGCTGGAGAAAGACGGTCCCGTCGGAGCCGATCGGCAGCGGCTGCTTCGACTTCACCGGCCCGAGGATGTCTGCCGCGTTCCGCTCGAGCCACTCCAGATAGGAGGTCGCGCCGGCGGGCTGCGCGAAGAGGAGGGTGCGGGTGACGACATGGCTGTAGAGCTTCGTGCGGCCCGTGTACTCGATCTCCCTGCCCCCCTGGTAGCCCGCCTGCTCGAGCACGCCCACGAGAGCCGCCGGCTCGAGCGCGTCCTCCGAGAGCGCGTCCACGTCGAGCTCGCGCTCGCCCCGGTTGAGTTCTGAGAGCGACTCGGGCACGGCGAGCGGGACGTAGTTCGTCCACCCGCCGTCTGCAGAGGGCGCGCCTTTCGAGCTGCCGCCGCAGCCGGACGCGAGCAGGACGAGGATGCCGAGCGTGGTTGTGAACCTGGATCGCATTCAGTACATACTGCCGGTCGTGCGGGAGGAGTCATAGCCGGCCGGGTCGCGATCGTCGGCGACTACGACGCCGGGAACGAGACGCACACGGCCACCGACAGCGCGTTCGAGCACGCCGGGATCGACGCGGACTGGATCGGGACCGACGAGCTCGCAGTCGATGCGCTCTCGCCGTACGACGGTCTTTGGGTCGCTCTGGCGAGCCCGTACCGGAACATGGACGCGGCGCTCGAGGCGATTCGGCACGCCCGGGAGTGCGGCGTGCCTCTCGTCGGCACCTGAGGCGGCTTCCAGCACGTCGTTGTGGAGTACGTGCGCAACGTCCTCGGGTACGGGGACGCCGACCACGCCGAGTCGAGCCCGGAAGCCGAGACGCTCGCAGTCACGCCGCTCACCTGCCACGTCGGCTGGGGGATCGAGGGCAGAGTCACGATCCGGCTCGGAACGCTGGCGGCCGAGCTCTACGGCCGGGAGACGAGCGACGAGTCGTACTACTGCAACTACGGAGTGAATCCGGCCTTTCGCCCCAACCTCGAGGCGGCCGGACTTCGGGTCTCGGGGGTGGACGAGGAGGACGAGCCGCGTATCGTCGAGCTGGCCGGGCACCCGTTCTTCCTCGCCACGCTCTTCATTCCGCAGATGCGGTCGCGGCCGGGTGCCCCGCATCCCGTACTGGTCGGATTCCAGCAGGCGGTCGCTCGGCGATTCTCCCCAGTGCCAGGAGCGTGAGCCCGCACAGACCAGCCGCCAGGGCGTAGACGACCGCATCCGCCGTGGCGTCCGCGAGCGCTCCAGCCACGAGGGCGCCAACGACGTTCCCGGGCGCCCAGGCGAAGTTCAGGAGCGTGAAGGCGAGCCCATGGTCGAGGCCCGCCTCCTCGGCCCCGTGCGAGAGGAGCGCCGTCCCGGGCACCCAGAAGACGCCGTAGGCGATCGCCGCCAGGATCACGAGGACGAGCGCAGTCCAGCGTTCGTCGGCCCACGGAAGGACGAGCGACGCGGCGATCGAGGCGACCAGGCCGGCCCGCACCGGGACGAAGAACCCGTACCGGTCCGACCAGCGCCCGAGGAAGGGGCTGGCGATCGCCTCGACCCCTGCGGCGACCAGGAAGGCGATGCTGATGCCAAGCGAGCCCCAGCCGAGGACGTCGAGCCGGAGCGGGGCGAGAACCGAGATGACGCCGAGTAGGATCGCGGGGAGCGTGACGAGCCAGAACCCGCCC
>JBPCPR010000311.1:0-2669 GCA_050998925.1 Gaiellaceae bacterium | reverse complement strand
GCCAGGTGCAACGGATGGTCAAGGCGATCCTCGCGCTGACTGAGCCGCCGACGCCGACCCACGCGGCCGATGCGCTGGCCGTCGCGATCTGCCACGCGCTCGCTCCGCCGCTCGCTGCTCTGGCGGGAGCAACGAGGTGATCTCGTGGCTTCGCGGCACGCCGGTGGCCGCCGACGCCGAGGGCCTCGTCCTCGACGTGGGTGGCGTCGGGTACCGGATCGCCGCGACCCCGAGCGCCGTCCGGAAGGCGGAGGGCGCCGAGGAGACCGTGATCGAGACCCACCTGCACGTCCGCGAGGACGCGCTCCAGCTCTACGGCTTCGCGAGCGCAGACGAGCGTGAGCTCTTCGAGCACCTCCTGTCGGTCTCCGGAGTGGGTCCGAAGGTCGCCCTCGCGATCGTTTCCGGCTACTCGCCGGGTGAGCTTCGCCGGGCCATCGTCCGGGAGGACGACGCCCTCTTCCAGAGCATCCCGGGAATCGGCAAGAAGACCGCCCAGCGGGTCGTCCTCGAGCTCAGGGAGAAAATCTCGACGCTCGTCGCCGTGGAGGCTCCTCACCTCGGAGCCGGGGACGGCCATGTGGTCGCCCGCGACGCGCTCGTGGAGCTCGGCTACACGGCCGCGGAGGCCGAGCAGCGGCTCGCCGACACCGATCCCGAGCTCACGCCGGCGGAGCGCGTCCGGCAGGCGCTCAGGGCCGCATGAGCGCTGCCGAACGGGTCACCGCGCCCGTTCTCGCTGCCGGGGCCGACGAGCTCGAAGGCTCCCTGCGCCCTCGCCGGCTCGAGGACTTCGTCGGCCAGGAGCGGATCAAGGAGCAGCTCACGATCTCGCTGGAAGCTGCGAAGGCTCGCGGCGAGGCTCTCGACCACGTTCTGCTCGCCGGACCGCCCGGGCTCGGCAAGACGAGCCTCGCCTTCATCGTCCGCGAGGAGCTCGGCGTCGGCATCCGCTGTGTCGCGGGCCCCGCGCTCGAGCGGAAGGGCGACATGGCGGCGATCCTCACGTCGCTCGAGCCGCACGACGTCCTCTTCATAGACGAGATCCACCGGCTGAACCGGGCCGTGGAGGAGATCCTCTACCCGGCTCTCGAGGACTTCCGTCTCGACATCATCGTCGGCCAGGGCCCCGCTGCCAGAACGCTCACCCTCGACCTCCCGGCCTTCACTTTGGTCGGCGCCACCACGCGGACGGGGCTCCTGACGACGCCGCTCCGCGACCGGTTCGGCATCACCTACCGCCTCGACCTCTACACGGGCGAGGAGCTCGGGCGCATCGTTCGACGGTCGGCGCGGATCCTCGGCGTCGAGATCGCCGACGAGGCGGCCGAGGAGATCGCCCGACGCGCGCGCGGGACGCCGAGGGTCGCGAACCGGATCCTGAGGCGAGTGCGCGACGTCGCCGAGGTGCGCTACGACGGTGCCGTCACGATCGACGTGGCTCGCGAGGCCCTGGCGCTTCTCGAGGTCGACGACCAGGGCCTCGAGCGGATCGACAGGGAGCTACTCGCCGCGATCGTGCACAAGTTCGACGGCGGGCCCGTCGGCCTGTCGACCCTGGCGGTGACGCTTGGGGAGGAGCCGGACACGATCGAGGACGTCTACGAGCCGTACCTCCTCCAGCTCGGCCTGATCCAGCGGACACCTCGCGGTCGCGTCGTGACCAGGCTCGGGCGCCAGCATGCAGGCGCGTCCCCGCCCGTGGACGAGAGCCTTTTCTAGCAGCAGGGTCTAGGCCCGGCGGAACTGAAGCTCGTGCCAGGACGGAACGGGCGCGAGCTCGAGAAGCGCACGGCCGCCCTCAGGATCCTGGTACGTGAACTCGGCCGTGGCCTCGTCCCAGGCCACTTCGAGCAGGTTCTCCTTGACGCGGTGGTCGAGCCATGCGCTTCTGAAGACCAGCTTCCGGAGCCAGTAAACGAGCGACTCGTCGCCGACCAGCGCCAGACGCTCCCAGTGGCGGACGAGGTACTCCCCGAGCCCGCTCGCCGGGTCGCCGATCCGGCCGGTCGCCGCCAGCTCGACGAGGTCCGCCGTTTCGCCGGCGTCAAGCTCACCAGGCTCGACGAGGCCGAGCTTCACGGCCGCCGCGTTGACACGCTGCTCGAAGTCCATCGCGTTGAAGGAGAACCGGTAGCCGAGGAACTCGACGACGTAATCCTCACCGGAGCGGTAGTTCGCGTCTGCCACTCGTCTGAGGATAGCCCCGAAACGTGCCGGGACCGTCAAGGGTCCGTACACGCGCCGGGCCGGCCCCCGAGCTCCGTCCGACCCGCCTCGTACCGTAAGTTGGGATGCAGCAGGGGACATGGACCATGCGTCCGTGCCTCCGCCCGGAGGTCGTCGAGCTCGCCCGGGCGCTCGGCCTCAGCGAGACGACAGCGAGCGTCCTCGTCCGGCGGGGCTACGGCGACCCCGGAGAGGCGGAGGCCTTTCTCGCCGCCGAGCGGCCGTGGCACGACCCGGCCCTCCTCGGGAACATGGCGGCGGCGTGCGAGGCGATTCGCGGCGCGATCGCCTCGGGCAAGCGGATCTGCGTCCACGGCGACTACGACGCCGACGGCATCTGTGCGACCGCGCTCGCGGTCACCGTCCTCCGCTCGCTCGGCGCCGACGTCGACTGGCCCCTCCCCCGCCACTCCGAGGAGGGCTGCGGCGTCTCGATCGAC
>JBPCPR010000125.1:0-3915 GCA_050998925.1 Gaiellaceae bacterium | reverse complement strand
TGCGCGGGCCCTTGTAGAGGTCCGGGTGCTTCAGGATCGCCGTCAAGACCGGCCGCACGGAGTAGTTGCCACGCACATAGAGGCGCTCGAGGGCGACCCGCGTCTTCGCGCTCGGGGGCTTTGCGATGAAGTAGCTCCACAGCTTGGGGACGAAGAACGACGGGTGCCGGCGGTGGTGGACGCAGAGCCGGCCCGAGTCCTTCCAGTCGCACCTGCCCCGCTTCCCGAAGATCCGCTTCATCCTGGGGTCGTGCCGCTCCCGGTCGTAGCGGAAGTTCCTCGGGCCAGAGTCGCCCCAGTCGTTTCGAAAGCCCGTGAGCGCGCGTGCCTGCTCACGGACGTCGCGCTCCGTGTACCCGCGGCTCGCCCCGAGCGTGAAGAGCTCCATGAGCTCGCGTGCGAAGTTCTCGTTCGGCTCCCAGCGGGAGTTGTCCGTCCCGGAGAGCCAGAGCAGCATGGCTGGGTCGCGCGTCACGTCGACGAGCAGATCCGAGAACGTGCCAAGCGCGCGCTTCCGAAAGAGCGCGTTTTGCCGCAGCATCAGCCGCTGGGAGCCGACCCCGTCGTTCGAGGTCGCGAACCAGTCGTGTCAGACGAGCGTCATGCGCTCAACCAGAGGGCACCGTGTACGCACCATGCGGTAGAGCCACCACAGATGGTAGTGGCCCCACGCGTCCTGTGGCGCGAGGCGGTTGCCGTCGTCGTCGCGTGGGGCGGGCCCGGTCAGGCGCTCCCGCGGTGGAGATACGAGCGAGGTCACCGCTTTCCTGAGGCCGAGCCTGGCCAGCTTCTCGGCTTCGCCGGGCCTCGGGCCGAAGCCGGCACGCCAGAGCAGACGCTCTGCTTCGCGCCGCCCGAAGGACCCCTTGTAGACAGGTACTGCCAAGCCGCTCTAGATCTGCTCGTCGCCGTCCTGGGCATCGACCTTCAGTGCCCACTCGTCTTCGCGGCGCTTGAGCGCTCCCTGGACCTGTGCGACGTAAGTCTTCAACTCGTTCTCCTTCTGGAGCAGCCGCTCCTCGAGCTGCGCGAGCTCGTTCTCGCGGCGCTCGAGCTTGTCCTCACGAAGCTCGGATTCGGCCTGGGTCCCGGCGTCGCGGGCCTCGAGCTCCGCTTCCCGGTCGTCGAGCTCGCGGAGCCGATCCTTCATCTGCTCCTCGAGCTGGCTGAGGCGCTTGTCCTTCTTGTCGAGCTGCTTGCGGACCGAAGCGGCGAGCTTCTCCTCGGTCTCGATCTCGCTCTCGCGAGAGGCGAGCTCGAGCTCGCGGCCCTTGAGGCGCTCCTCGAGCTCGTCGAGATCGATGCCCCGGTTCTCCTCGGACTCGATCTGGCCGACGTGTGTTTCGCGCCTGCCAAGGTCGGATTCGCGAGCCGCCAGGTCGAGCTCGCGGTCGTCGAGCTCCTTCAGGCGATCGAGTGCCTCCTGCGCCGCCTTGCCCCCGTTCTTGAGCTCGTTCTCGAGCCGCGAGGCGTTGTCCCTGAGGCGCGCCTCCCGTGACGAGAGCTCTCCATCTCGCTCGCTCAGGGCCTCGGCCTTCGCATTGACCCGGGAGGCTTCCTTGGCGAGCTCGCGCTCCCGCATGACGAGCTGCTGCTCGCGTGCCGGAAGCTCCTTCTCGGCCCGGCGAACGGCAGCCTCGCGCTCGGTCACTCGCCGGGTCTCCGCCTCGGCGAGATGCTTGAACTCGGACTCGCGCGAGGCGAGCGTCTCCTCTCGGCGGGCGAGCTTCGCCTCGGCGGCCTCGAGCGCTCCGGCCTTCTTGCCGAGCTCCGCGGCGAGCTTCTCGTGCTCGCGGTCAGCGGTCTTCAGGTCGCGAAGCTTCTGGTCGAGCTCTTCCTGGAGGTCGCTCGTGAGCGTCTCCTTGCCGGCCACTCGCGCGCGGGTCGCCTCGAGCTCCGCGCGGGCCGCGACGACCTCCTTACGCTCCCTCTCGAGCGTCTCGAGCTGGTCGGCGACTCGTTGCTCGCGGGCCTCGAGGTCCAGCTCGGCCGCGTCGAGCTTGCCGAGCTTCGCGTCGACGTCCGCGGAGCGGGCGGACAGCTCGAGCTCGACTTCGAGCTCGCGTTCGCGCGTCTCGATCTGGTCGGTCAGAAAGACGCGGAGGTCATGCTCCCGCGCGAGCGAGGCTGCGAGCTCGGCCCTGACGGTCTCGAGCTCCGCGTGACCGTCGCCGTTTCCGTTCGCGTTCGACCGCGCGGTGGCGATCGTCTTGCCGGATTCAAAAGCCTTGTCGGAGGCGTCGAGCACTCCCTGCGCGGAGTCCCGGCGCCGCTGGAGCTGAGCACGTAGCCCGGTCCCGAATCCCTTTTCGGTGTCGTCGGCGGGCTTGGCGTCTTTGGGCATGCGACAGGAGGCTCCGATGTGAGCATCGGCCTCCCCGCCGCACGGCCTTATCCCCCTATCGTGGCGTTTTCTGCGGCTCCGGCGCTTCCGCGCGCCGGCGCTCGATCGCGTCCCAGCAGGCGATCGTGTCGCCCGAGACCTGGGCACCGCAGTCGGCCGGGCCGGCCGCCCAGTGCAGCTCTGCCACCTTCACCGCGTCGGGCTCGGGCTCCGCCCCCGCCCGGAGTCGCGCGTGGTAGACGATGAGGGCCGACCCCGAGTCGTCGTTCATGCAGATTGCGGTCGGCCGCAGGTCTTCCAGGTCGTCGGGTCCGAGACCGATCTCTTCGCGCGCGTCGGCGAGCACCGCCTGGAGCGGCTCTTCCCCGGGTGCCAGACCCCCGGAAGCCGAAGCCGTCCAGAGCAGCGGATCGCGGCCGATCGAGCGGCCGCGAAGCTGGAAGAGGGTCGCTCCCTCGGGTCGCTCGACGAAGAGCTGGACGCCGAGTGCGAATCCGAGGCGATAGGCGAGGGTCGGCTCCTCGAAGACGACGAGGGCCTCGGCGTAGCGCCCGGCACGCCGGAGGATTGCGCCTTCGGGGGAGACGCCGTGCGAGAAGGCGATGGGCCCGTCGAAGCGTCCGGGCGTGCGTGCGAGCGCCACCCGTGCGTCGGCGACTGCATGCGCGACCGGCGGCTCGAGGGAGAGAGCGAAGGGATAGGGCCGAAAGGTCGGCTCGCCGTCGAGGAGGGTAACCGCCCGCACGGCCCTAGTGTTCCTGTCCGCGTGGACGGCGCGCGTCATATGCCACGGCCTGCAGCCCTACTTCCGCCGCTTCGCCTGCGCGAGCCCGGCCTCGAGCTCGGCGAGCGTCGCGTGGCCCTTCGATCCTGGCGATCATCAGGTGGTCCTGATCGAGGAAGATCGTCGACGGGAGATCCCGGACGCCGAAACGCGCGGCCTGGCGGCCGTCCGGGTCTGAGATGATGCGATGCGTCCACCTGTAGCGGGCATAGAATGCTTTCGCGGCCTCCGGCGCGTCCTGGAGGTCGAGCCCGAGGACGACCACGCGACGGCGGTGCTTCTCCACGAACTCGCGAACGACCGGCGCCTTGTTCGCACAGGCGCGGCACCACGACGCCCAGACGTGGATCACGACCGGCCTCCTCTTCACGCGCGCGAGCGCAACCCTGGCGCCGGTGATCGGGTCAGTGCCGGCAAGCGGAGGCGCGGGCGGATCGACTCGCACGGTCCCGCTCTCGGGAGCGGTGGGCGTTGTGTCGTCCCTCCTGGCGAGCACGAAACCGCCGAGGACGATTCCGCTCGCGCCGACGGCGAGGGCGACGAGAGCCAGGAGGAGGCGGCGTCGGGTCCGCATGCAGGCCAAATTAACGGCGCGTCCGGCGGCTTGACTTCGCTCCCCCTTGGCGGGAGGCTATTCGGGCGGCGGCCTCACGATTGCGGCGGGTCGCCGGTGTGAATGTCCACGACCCGGGAGGTCATCGTGACGACAGCCGCAGCGAGCTCTACCGATGCCTAGCCTGACGTTCGGGCTCAGGCGAAACCCGGCCGCCCGCGGGGAGTACCCGCT
>JBPCPR010000117.1:0-12292 GCA_050998925.1 Gaiellaceae bacterium | reverse complement strand
CTCGTAGCCCGGCCGCGCGAGCGCGAACGCCGCGTGTGCGTGCAGGCACTTCAGCGCTCCGTTCGTCGTTCCGGCGATACCGGCGTCGATCTCCGGCCGCAGCGTGCGTTGCTCGGCGTTCGCGCGGTCGAGGCTTGCACCGAGCTGCGAGTCCGATGCCGCCGCCTCGCTCCAGCGCTTGACCCCGCCGGCGGCCTCGCTCCGCGCCAGCGCGGCCACGAGCCACGGACAGGTCAGGTAGTACGTCGTCGGGAAGGGCGCGCCGTCCGGCCCGAAGGCGGGCTGCTCCGTGACCGCAGGAAAGCCATGCACGCACCGGACCGCGACCCGCCGAAACGGCCGGGCCGGTCTTCCGAGCTGCCACGAGACGACTGCCTGATCGTCCACGAGATCATCGTAGCCGCCCGTTTTCATGCCCCTCGAGGCCCGTCACGATGAACAGCCGCTCCCCCGGTCGCACGAGGCCGATCCGCCGCGCCTCCTGCACCACGAACTCATCCGTCTCGGAGAGCGCCAGGCGACGGCCCAGCTCCTGCCGCTCTCGTTCGAGCGCTCCGAGCTCGGCCCGACGCACCTCCACTTGATCTCTTGCGTGCAGATAGGAGCGCACCGGGTGGACATACGCGAACGCAATCACGCCGATGACTGCGACGGCGAGACAGCGGAGAAGCCGAGAACGGCCCTTTCGACGGGAGCGGGACACGGGGCGTCGCAATTCGACCGCCCGGGGCTGCCTCCTTCCCGCCCGACCATGCAAGCCGCATACGGTACGCGGGGCGATGCTCTACTCAGAGATGGCCGGCGAAGGGCCGGGAGTCGTTCTCGTCCATGCCGGCATCTGCGACTCCCGCATGTGGGAGCCGCAATGGCGATCCTTTCCCCCCACGCACCGAACCGTCCGCTACGACCTGCGCGGTTTTGGTCGCTCGCCGATCCCACCGAGCTCCTATTCGCATGCCCGGGATCTCGCGGAGGTCCTCGAGGTGAACGGTCTCGAGCGCGTATCGCTTGTCGGCGTGTCGCTCGGCGGCCGCGTGGCGCTCGAACTCGCGATCGCCCACCCTGAGCTCGTCGAGAGCCTCATCCTGGTTGGCGCTGGGCTTCCGGGGCACGTCTGGTCGGACGAGATCGAGGCCTACGGAGCGGTGGAGGAGGCGGCGCTCGAACGTGGCGACATCGATGCCGCCGTCGAGGCCAACCTGAGGACCTGGGTCGACGGCCCTCGGCGGAACGCCTCCGTCGTGGACGCTACGCTCCGCGCGCAGGTCGGAGAGATGCAGCGCCGCGCCTTCGAGCTACAGCTCCCGGTCGAGGGCGAGGCGGACGAGGAGCTGCTCGTGCCGGACGCCGACGAGCGGCTGGGCGAGGTGCGGGCTCGCACGCTCGTCCTGGCCGGCGAAGAGGACGTCTCCGACATCGCCGTCCTCGCCGACAAGCTGGAGCAGAAGATCCGGGACGTGCGACGTGCCTCGATCACCGGCACGGCGCACCTCCCGAGCCTCGAGCGGCCGCGAGAGTTCGACGAGCTCGTCCTTGCGTTCCTCCAGGAGCGCTAGCAGAAGGGCTTAGGCCGTCTCGACCTTGATCAGATTCGTCGTGCCCGGGACGTTGACCGCGGTCCCCGCCGTGATGACGACCCGGTCGCCGGGCTCGACGATGCCGGTCGAGCGCGCCGCTTCCAGGCTCGCCGCCCAGAGGTGCTCGACATCCCGGCATTGCTCGATGAGAGCGGGCACGACTCCCCATTCGATCGCGAGCTGCTGCGCCGCATGGGGCTTGTGTGTGACGGCGATGACCGGCCGGCGCGGACGGTGGCGCGCGACCTCGGAGGCGGTCCGCCCGCTGTAGGTCGGCACGAGCACCGCAGCCGCTTCGAGAACTTCGGCGATGTCGCAGGCGGCGTTCGACATGGCCTCCCCCACGGACCGAAACGGCTCGTCCTGCGCGAGCTCGTGCCTGTACGCGAGACTCGGTTCAACGGCGCGGGCGATCTTGTCCATCGTCTGAACGCTCTCGATCGGGAAGCGTCCGACCGCGGTCTCCCCTGAGAGCATGAGCGCCGAGGTGCCGTCGAGGATCGCGTTGGCGACGTCGCTTGCCTCGGCCCGGGTGGGCTCGGGCTGGTTCAGCATCGACTCGAGCATCTGCGTTGCCGTGATCGCAGGCTTCCCGCGCTCGAGCGCAGCGTGAAGGATGCGTTTCTGGACGAGCGGCACTTCGGCCGGCCCGATCTCGACTCCAAGATCTCCTCTCGCGACCATGACCGCATCGGAGACCCGGAGGATGCCGTTCAGATCGTCGAGCGCCTCGGCCTTCTCGATCTTCGCGATCACGAGGGCGTCGGAGCCCGCGGTGTGGAGGAGCTCGCGAAGCTCCCGCACGTCGTTGGCCGAGCGGACGAACGAGAGGGCTACATAGTCCACGTCGAGTCCCAGGGCGAAGTCCAGGTCCCGCCGGTCTTTGTCGGTGAGCGACGGAACGGGGATGGGGACGCCCGGGACGTTCAGGCCCTTGTGGGCAGTGACTAGGCCGCCTACCACGACCGTGCTCATGACGCGGCCGCCTTGGACTGCCTCGACGCGAAGACGGACGCGTCCGTCGTCGATCAGGATGTCGTGACCGGGCCTCAGGACCTGCGGGAGAACCGGCGGGCTCACGGTCAGGTCGCCGGTCGAGCCGTCACCCTCGCCGGTCAGCGCCACCCGGTCGCCGGGCGCGAGCTCCAGGGGGGCCTTCAGCTCGCCGATCCGGAGCTTTGGACCCTGCAGGTCGGCGATCAGGGCGAGGGGCCGGCCGGCGCGAGCCTGCGCCTCGCGGACTAGGCGAGCCCCCTCGGCGTGGTCTGCGTGGGTCCCGTGGGAGAAGTTCAGTCGCGCCGCGTCCATCCCCGCGTCGACGAGCGCGTCGATCATCTCTGGAGACGAGGATGCGGGGCCGATCGTGCAGACGATCTTCGTGCGACGCTGGCCGCTGTTCACGCCGGTCACGGTAGCCGAGAGACCCGAAGGCACCGACCCAGCCACGAAATCCCGTGGGCTCCCCCGGGGGACCCCCCGATTACTGGTTCCCCCGCGTTCAGCGTACGTCGCGCGGGCGCATCCGTGGCGCGCAATTCGTGCCGAAAGACCTACGCGATCGCGACGGTTCAGGTGGCGCGGGGAAAGGCGGACCAGCCCGGGTACTCGGCCCGGTCGCCGAGTTCCGCCTCGATCCGGAGGAGCTGGTTGTACTTCGCGACACGATCCGTGCGAGACGGGGCGCCCGTCTTGATCTGGCCGGCGCCCGTGGCAACGGCGAGGTCCGCGATCGTGGTGTCCTCCGTCTCCCCCGAGCGATGGGAGATGACCACCGCATATCCATGAGAGCGCGCGAGCCCGATCGCGTCGAGCGTCTCGGTCAGCGTCCCGATCTGGTTCACCTTGACGAGGATCGCGTTCGCGACGCTCGTCTCGATCCCGCGCTGGAGACGGACGACATTCGTGACGAAAAGGTCGTCGCCGACGAGTTGCACCCGGCTGCCGATCCGAGCGGTCAGCTTGCGCCAGGCCACCCACTCGTCCTCGGCGAGCCCGTCCTCGATCGAGACGATGGGATGGGTTTCGGTGAGGCTCGCCCAGTAGTCGACCATCTCGTCCGAATCCGCTTGGCGCCCTTCGAACCGGTAGTGCCCGTCCTCCCAGAGCTCCGTGGCGGCTGGATCGAGCGCGAGCGCCACGCGGTCGCGGTGCCCTGCACGCTCGGCCGCCTCGAGCACGACTTCGATCGCCTCCTCGCTCGACCCGAGATCTGGCGCGAAGCCCCCCTCGTCACCGACCGCGGTCGCGAAGCCGCGCTCGTGCAGGAGCTCCCGGAGGGCATGGAAGGTCTCGGCACCGATCCGGAGTGCTTCTGCGAACGACTCGGCGCCAGCCGGGACAACCATGAACTCCTGCAAGTCGAGCGTGTTCTGGGCATGTGCGCCCCCGTTCACGACGTTCATCATCGGGACGGGCAAGACGTTCGCGTCTTCGCCGCCGATCCAGCGGTACAGCGGTGCCCCTGCATCGGCGGCGGCGGCTTTCGCTGCGGCGAGCGAGCAGCCGAGGATCGCGTTCGCGCCGAGCCGGCCTTTGTTGTCCGTGCCGTCGAGCTGGATCAAGAGCTCATCGATGCCGCGCTGATCTTCGGGATCCCGGTTGGCGAGGGCGAATGCGATCTCTCCGCAAACGTGCTCGACAGCTTGGCGGACGCCCTTGCCGCCGAAGACGTTCTTGTCGCCGTCTCGCAGCTCGACTGCCTCGAACGCCCCGGTCGAGGCACCCGAGGGGACGGCCGCGCGCCCGACCGCGCCGGACTCGAGCGCGATCTCCACCTCGATCGTAGGATTCCCGCGCGAGTCCAGGATCTCAAGCGCTCGCACGAACCGGATCGGCGAGCTCATCGCGGGCCGGCCTCCTTGGCGCGGTCGAACAGGCGATCCTGCTCCTCGAGCGGAAGCTCTCCGAACGTCCGCCCCTCGTCGGCTGCGAGCCTCTCGGCCTCCTCGACGCGCGCGACGAAACGTCTGGAGGCGGCACGCAGCTCGAGCTCCGGGTCGACGTTCAGGCGCCGGGCAACGTTCACCCAGGAGAAGAGCACGTCGCCGAGCTCAACCGCGACAGCGGGGTCCGGCTCGGTCTCCGGAGCGGGGTCGGGAGCGCGGACGAGCTCCTGGCGCAGCTCTTTCAACTCCTCGTCCAGATCGGCCAGCGCACCCGCGAGATCCGGATACTCGAAGCCGACACTCACCGCGCGGCGCTGCACCTTGCGAGCGTAGACGAGCGCGGGAAGGCTCTCGGGGAGGTCGTGGAAGATGCCCTCCCGGCCCTCCTGCTCGGCCTTCAACTCCTCCCAGCGCGCCTTGACGGCACCCGGTGACTCGAGGGAGGCCGAAGCGAACACATGTGGGTGCCGGCGGACGAGCTTCGCGTGTAGCCCGCGGGTGACAGCTGCCAGATCGCCGGCGCCCCGTTCTTCGAGGAGCAACGCGAGGAAGACGACCTGGAAGAGCAGGTCACCGAGCTCCCCGGCGAGCTTCTGGTCATCTCCGGCCAGTGCTGCGTCAGCGACCTCGTAGGCCTCCTCGACGGTATGGGGGACGATCGTCCGAGCCGTCTGCTCGCGATCCCAGGGGCAATCCCGGCGTAGCCGTTCGGCGAGCTCCTGGAGCTCGGAGATCGCCTCCCCGAGTCCCTGGCCGCCCGTCACGCTAGCCCGTGGTCTGGGACTGGGTCTGCGTCGTCGTGGCGGCAGGCTTGTAGCCGACCGCGTACACGACGTCCTTCGCGTACTTCGCCTGCGTCTGCTTCAGCCAGGTGTCCATGGCGGCGCTCTGCTTCTGCTGCTTGAGCTGCTTCTCGATCGTGGGTTTCGCCTCGCTGAGCTCCGTCACCTCGATGGGGGCTAGCGCCTCGATGATGTGCCACCCGAACTCGGTCTTGACCGGCGCGGAGGTCTCGCCCTCGTCGATCGAGAAGGCGATCTTGTCGAAGGGCGCCACAGTCTGACCCTTGCTCACGGTGAGCTTGCCGCCTTGCTTCGCGGAGCCCTTGTCGGTCGAAAATTCCTTCGCGAGCGCGGCAAAGCTCGCGCCTCCCTCGAGCTCCTTGCGGAGCTCGGCGGCCTTCTGCTTCGACTTCACGATAATGTGCCGCACTTCCCGCGGCTTCGTGAACTGCTCCTCGTTGTCTTCGTAGTACTTCTCGATCTCGACCGCCGGCACCTTGATGCTTCCGGTCACCTTCTTGAAGATCTTCTCCTGGAGAAGCTTGTCCTCGATCTCCGCGCGGGCCTGCTCCTCGGTCAACCCGAGCTTCCTGAGCTCCGCCCGAAGCTTCTCGTCGCTCCCACCGAAGTTTGTCTCCTTCAGCTCGTCGAGCCGCTTGGTGACCTCCTCGTCCGTTGCCGAAACGCCGAGGCTCTCGGCCTCGCTCCTGAACTGGTAGCGCTGGACGAGGAACTGGACCGCTCGGACCTTGAGGTCGTTGTACTCGGGGGAACCGACCTCCGGAAACGGCCGCTTCTGCGCCTTGTAGCTCTGCTTCGCGCGATCGAGGAGCGCGTCGTACTCGGCCTTCGGAACCTCCTGATCTCCGACGAGCGCGATCGCGTTGACCGGGACGTCTTCGGCGGCCTTTCCGTCCGAGTTGCCACCGCACGCAGCCATGCCCACGGCAAGCGCACAGGCGAAGAAGAGGAGGGTTTTCTTACGGAAAGGAAACCTCATGAAAAAGCGGCTGTCGCTAGGCGGCGAGCCGGAGCTCAAGCATAGCATCGACAAGCTGAAGCGCTTCCGCGAAGGAGGCGGTACGGCGAGTCACCTCGCGGCGTGCGCTCGAGTAGACCGCCGTGTCCGCGAGCCGGCGCAGCTCGCGTAGCTCGCCCGAGCCGAGGACGAGCGGGCCGACCGAGGAACGCCCGCCGCGGAACACGAGGAAATCGGCGCCGAGCCGCGCCACCTTCAGCTTCGCCTCCTGGATCCGGAACAGGTTCTCGACCGGCTCCAGAACCTCGCCGTATCGGTCCTCGACCGCCGCGTGGATCTCTCGCAGCTCGTCCTCCGTCTCGGCGAGCGCCAGCCGCCGATGCAGGTCGATCTTCTGCGCCTCGGCATCGATGTACGACGCGGGCACGTAGGCGTCGATCTGGGCGTCGACCCGAACCGGGCGCCCGACTGCGCGCCGGGCTCCCGAGAGCTCGGCCACGGCCTCCCCGAGCAGCTCGAGGTAGAGCTCGAAGCCGATCGCGGCGACGTGCCCCGACTGCTCCGCTCCGAGGAGATCGCCGGCGCCTCGGATCTCGAGGTCACGCATCGCGATGTTGAAGCCGGCGCCTAGCTCCGTGTGATCCGCGAGCGCGGCGAGACGAGCGCGCGCCTCGGCCGTCAGCTCCTGGCTGTCGGGGTAGAAGAGGTAGGCATGGGCGGGCACGTCGCTCCGGCCCACGCGCCCCCTGATCTGGTAGAGCTGGGATAGCCCGAGCGCATCTGCGCGTTCGACCACGAGCGTGTTCGCCTCCGGGATGTCGAGGCCTGACTCGATGATCGTGGTCGAGACCAGGACGTCGGCGTCCCCCGCGAGGAAGATCAGCATCTGCTGCTCGAGCTCCCGCTCCGGGAGCTGTCCATGGGCGACGATGATCCGAAGCTCGGGGCAAAGCTGGCGGAGGTGCTCGGCGGCCTCCTCGATCGACTCGACACGGTTGTGGAGGTAGAAGGACTGCCCTTCCCGCTCGTGCTCGCGGCGGAGTGCGACTTGGACGACCTCCTCGTCGAACTCGCCGACGTGCGTCCGGATCGGGCGCCTGCCCTCGGGCGGAGTCTCGATCACGGAGATGTCGCGGAGCCCTGAGAGCGACATGTGCAGGGTCCGCGGGATCGGCGTCGCGGTCAGGGCGAGCACGTCGACCTCGAGCCGGAGTTGGCGGAGGAGCTCTTTCTGGGCAACGCCGAAGCGCTGCTCCTCGTCGAGGATCACGAGGCCGAGATCCTTGGCGGCGACGTCACGGGAAAGCACGCGATGCGTCCCGATCAAGACGTCCACGCGCCCCGCCGCGTAGTCGGCCAGGATCCGCTTTACGTCCGCAGGCCTCCGGAAGCGCGAGATCATCTCGACGTTGACGGGAAAGTCACGGTAGCGCTCGCGGAACGTGTTCCAGTGCTGCTGGGCGAGAATGGTGGTGGGGGCGAGGAAGAGCGTCTGCTTGCCCGCCACCGCAACGGCGAACGCGGCCCGGACGGCCACCTCGGTCTTCCCGAAGCCAACGTCGCCGCACACGAGGCGATCCATCGGTCGAGGGGTCTCGAGGTCCTCCTTGACGGCCTCGATCGTCCGCTGCTGGTCGGGTGTCTCGACGTACGGAAAGCTGGCCTCGAACTGCTCCACGAAGTCCCCTTCGACGTCGTACGAGACGCCCTCCGCCCGCTGGCGCTGCGCGTAGAGCGCGAGCAGCTCGCCCGCGAGTTCACGGGCACCGGCCCTGGCGCGGGTCTTGACGAGCTGCCACGCTTTGCCGCCGAGCTTCGAGAGCGCAGGCTCGGCCGCGCCGGCGCCGACGTAGCGCGACACCTTGCCGATCTGCTCGTGCGGCACGTAGAGGCGGTCATCGCCCCGAAACGCGAGGAAGAGGTAGTCCCGCGTGACGCCCGCGACGGTCTTGGTCTCGAAGCCGAGCAGCTTCCCGATCCCGTGGTCCTCGTGGACGACATAGTCGCCGGTCCGCAGGTCGGCGAAGCTCTGGAGCGCTCGGCCGAGCCTGGCGTCGGCGCGGGGCGGGCGCTTGCGAAAGACCTGGGTGTCGGGCAGTAGCACGAGGCCGAGGTCGCGCGAGACGAACCCGCGCCGGGCGGGAGAAACCGCGAAGACGAGGCCTGGCTGGGCGGGTAACGGGTCGCCCTCCTCGAGGAGCGCCGGCTCGATCCGGCGCAGGAGCGCCTTCGTCCTCAGGGCCTCTCCGCGGTGGGCGAACGTCACGACGACCCGGTTCCCACCGCGTACGAACCCGCCCAGGTCGCGCTCCGCCTCGGAGAGGCCCCGCGCCGCGACCGCCGGACGCTGTGCCTCGAAGGCGTAGGGCTGTCCGGACGGAAGCTCGCTCAGGTCGACTGCGCCCTTGAGGGAGACGCCGTCGACGGGCTCCTCCTCCCACACCTTGCGAACCTCGTCGGCCTCCCACACAAGATCGAGTGCTCCGAGCGGCGCGACGAGGTCATTTCGGATCTTGGGCTCGTCCCGGCCTCCGAGCTCGGGGTCGGAGAGATCCAGCCGGCGTTCGGCGGCCGGGTGGATCTTCGCTTCCTCGAGCACGCGCAAGGCCCGCTGTGTGAAGGCCGAGAAGGCGCGGATCGACTCCACCTCGTCTCCGAAGAGCTCGATGCGAATCGGCTCGCGGCCCGTCGAGGGGAACACGTCGACGATCCCGCCCCGCACCGCGAACTGACCCCGTGCCTCGACCCGCTCGACGCGCTCGTAGCCGGCGAGGGCGAACTCAGAAACGAGCTCCTCGGAGCCCGGCTCGGAGCCGATCCGGATATGCATGGTCTCGGGGCGCGACCGGGGCGGCGGCAGCAGGTCTGCAACCCCGAGGGCCGAGGCGCAGACGAGACCTCCGCCGGCGAAGATCTCGAGCGCACGCGCCCGCTCGCCCACGAGGTGCGGAGGCGGTCGAAGACCGGTCTCCCAGCGGACGCCGCGCGAAGCCAGAAGGCCGATCCGATCCTCGCCGAGGTACCACCCGGCTGCCTCGGCAGCGTCTCGAGCATCCGCGTCGTCGGGGAGCAGGCAGATGAGCGATCCGCCCCGGGCCGTCCAGGCGGCTGCCAGGAAGAGCGGTAGAAGCGCTTCGGAGACGCGTGCCCGGTCCGGTGTGGCCGCGAAAGCCTGCAATCGATCCGTCTCCGCGAGCGCGCGGGCAAGCGGGTTCAGGACGGGGGTGTCGGTGAGGGTTCTTAGGTCCATGACGAGCGACGGAACCGCCGTTCCGCGGACGCAATCGTAGCCTCGGGTTAGGCTCCCGCCGTGGCCGGAGAGCTTGTAGACATCGGGAAGCGGCCGCTGCTCGTCGCGGCTTTCGAGCCTCCGGGCGCCGCTATCCGCTTCAATGCGTGGCGAGAGGCGCACGCAGACGTACTCGCCGCCGTGCCGGAGGCGGCGCTCCGGGTCGAGTACGGCCGCACCGGCCAGGGCCTCTTCGTGCGGGTCCGGATCGACGAGGAGCACGTCCCCGACGACCTTCGCCCTCCGCCGGCCGCCGCCTGAGCTACGGCTAGACCGGATCGAGCGGCCGGTGGGGCTCCGGAGGAAGCTCGACCCGGATCGGATCGCCGGGCCGGATGTCTCCGCCCGCCAGGACGACGCTCATGACGCCGGTTCTCCTGACGAGACCGCCCGCCTCGTCCCGCCCCAGGGTGGCGGCCATGAGACCGGGCTGGATCCCGTCCAGCTGGGCGCACGGATTGCGAAGACCGGTCACCTCCACGACGGCCGCGTCACCGAGGTGCAGGCGCGTGCCAGTCGGGAGCCCCAGCAGGTCGACGCCCCGCGTGGTCACGTTCTCGCCCATCTGGCCCGGAGCCACGGCGAAGCCGGCCGCACGCAGCTCCTCGTGGAGCTCTTCGTGGATCAGGTGCACCTGGCGCAGGTTGGGCTCGCTCGGGTCGCGCCGAACGCGCGAACGGTGCTTGACGGTCTCCCCGAGATGGGCGTCGCCCTCGACTCCGAGGCCGCTCGAGAGCCGAATCCTCTCCTGATTCGGCTTGGCCATCGTGTGCGACCCGCTTCGGCTGACCGCGATCACGACCCCGTCAGTCATCCGATCGACAATCTCAGAGCTCTCGGTCGTTGAATCGCTGCTGCGCCGTCTCGAGACCGTCTCGGGCGATCGCCTCGACCGCATCGGCGGCGCGGCCCACGAGTGTATCCACGTCGAAGTGCTCCTCGAAGGCAGAGAGCACGTAATCCGCGACCGGCCGCCGGTCACCGCGCCCAGGCCGTCCGACGCCGATCCGGAGGCGCAGGAACTCCTGCGTCTTGAGCTGCTGGGCGATCGAGCGCAGCCCGTTGTGGCCCGCGAGCCCGCCGCCGGCGCGCGCCTGCAGGCGGCCTGGCTCCAGGTCGACCTCGTCGTGGACGACGAGCAACGACTCGGCCGGAACCTTGAAGAAGCGGACGGCTGGGGCCACGGCCAGACCCGACTCGTTCATGAAGGTCTGCGGCTTCAGGAGCACGGCCCGGCGGCCGTCGAACCGGAGGTCAGCCACGTCGGCCGAGAACTTCGACCGCCAGGAGGCGCCGTGGCGCCGGACCAGCTCGTCGCACACCATGAAGCCGACGCTGTGCCGCGTGCGGGCGTAGTCGCGCCCGGGGTTCCCGAGGCCGGCGACCAGCAGGTCGAGCGTCGAGGCAGCCTCGCCCCGACGAAACAGCCGCACGGAGACTTATCCCTCGGGAGACTTGTGCTCGCCCGCCGCGTCGGCATCGGGCTCGGCCGCTTCCTCGGCGGCGCCTTCCGGCTGCTCCTCGCCGGGAACCTCGCCCTCGGCGAGCTCCTCCTCGGAAACGGCCTCCTCGGGCTCCTCTGGCTCGAGCGTCGGCGGGATGACGCTCGCGATCGTCGTCTCCGGATCGTCGAGGTACGTGACGTTCTCGATCGGGCGCAGATCGCTGACACGCACGTTGTCGCCGATGTTGAGCGCCGTTACCTCGAGCTCGATCCGGTCGGGGACGTCCATCGGGAGCGCCTCGACGTTGACCTCGCGCAGAGACTGTTGCAGGACGCCGCCCTCGGTGACTCCCTGTGCCTCGCCGGTGAGCTCGACGACCACCTGCGCGTGAATCGGCTGGTCGAGCCGAACTTCCTGGAGGTCGACGTGGAGGAGGCGGTTCTTCACCGGGTGGAGCTGGTACTCCTTGAGCACGGCGTGGTGTGGCTTCTGGGTGCCCTCGATGACGACGTCGATGATCGCGTGGAGGCCGTGGGAGCCGGTCAGGACGCGCCGGAGCTCGCGCTCGCCGACGCTGAACGGCTGCGCCGACTTGCCGCTCCCGTAGAGAACGCCCGGGATCGCTCCCTCGGCACGCAAACGGCGTGCAGCCGGACTGCCGTGGTGCTCCCGCGGCTTCACTTCCAGCTTGACGCGCTCACCAGCCATACCGGCTCGCCAGTGTAGCTAAGGCCAGGCACCGAGTTGGTTTCCGCCAACGCCCCTCAGCCGGGGGATAGGCGAGGTGCTGCCCCCAGGCAATGCTGAGGAGAAGTTCACTGCGCATGGACGAGGACCCGCTCATCGACGCCGTCCCAGACGGCCAGACGACCCCCTCTCCGGAGAGGCCGAAGCCCGCGCGCCGGAGAAAGTCCGGCTCGGCCGCCCCGGTCGTCCGGGTCGAGATCTACACCGATGCCGCCACACGCCGCTCGGGTCGCCGCCGGAACGGCCGCGGGCCCAAGGTCGAGGCGCACGCATTCGCGGCCCACGAGGACGCGTCTCTCGAGGCTGCGGAGCTCGCCGAGCTCGCGTCGCAGCTCGCGGCGGCCCAGATCGAGCTCGACGAGCGCGAGCGCCGTCTTGCGACTGAGAGCCAGCGGGTGCGCCAGGAGCTCGAGCGCCTGGCAGCCAGGGAGCAGGAGATCACCGAGCGCGACTCCGAGTTCGTCGCCGTCGAGATGCTCGAGTCCGAGCGACTCCGCATCGAACGCCGCTCTCGCTACCTCGACGACCTCGAGGAGAAGATGCGGGAGCGCCTGCAGGAGCCCGCAGGCGCCGAAGCGGACTTCGAGC
>JBPCPR010000043.1:0-5038 GCA_050998925.1 Gaiellaceae bacterium | reverse complement strand
ATGTAGGGCTCGTCGGCCAGGACCATCATCAGCCGATCGATCCCGGACGCGATGCCTCCGTGCGGCGGCGCGCCCATGGCGAGCGCGTCCAGGAGAAATCCGAAGCGGAAGCGCTGTTCCTCCGGCGTGATCGCGAGCAGGTCGAAGATCGTCTCCTGGAGCGCGGGCTCGTGGATCCTGAACGAGCCGCCCGCCAGCTCGACACCGTTCCCGACCAGGTCGTAGGCCTCGGCGAGCGCGGCGCCCGGGTCGGTCGCGAGCAGGGCCTCCCCCTCCGGGTTCGGCCGCGTGAAGGGGTGATGGACGGCCGACCATCTCCCCTCCTCCTCGTCCCACTCGAGCAGCGGGAAATCCGTGATCCAGAGGAGCTTCCAGGCATTCTCGTCGATCAGCTCGAGCTCCCGGCCGAGGTGCAGCCGAAGCGCGCCCAGGACCCGCGAGACCATCGCAGGCTCGTCCGCCGCGAAGAGCACGGTCGAGCCCGGATCGGCCCTGAACGCCTCGAGCTCCGCGTCGGAGAGGAACTTCGCGATCGGCG
The DNA here is from genome assembly GCA_050998925.1 of Gaiellaceae bacterium. Taxonomy (GTDB): domain Bacteria; phylum Actinomycetota; class Thermoleophilia; order Gaiellales; family Gaiellaceae; genus DASQGA01. Next base: position 4,500 of record JBPCPR010000043.1, on the reverse strand, counting down.
AACGAGCCTGGCCCTCCTCGTCGTAGACGATGTAGGCGAGCCCCTTCGCGCCCCACTGCTTCGCGACCTCCTCGAGCTTCGCCAGCTCGCCGCGCGAGCAGGTCTGCGGCACGACGAGGTACCGGACGGAGGAGGCGCTCGCGAAGACGCCGAACTCCGAGCCGCGGGTGGCCTCGGTTCCGTCCTGGATCTCGAGCCCGAAGCGAAGGTCCGGTTTGTCCGAGCCGAAGCGCCGGTCGGCCTCGTGCCACGTCATCCGGGGCCAGGGCGGCGCGAGGTCGACTCCCCGACACTCGCGCCAGACGGCGCTGTACGTCCGCTCGATCAGGTCGAAGAGAAGCTCCCGGTCCGGAAAGGCCATCTCGACGTCGAGCTGCGTCAGCTCCTGGAGCCGGTCGGCACGGAGATCCTCGTCCCGGAAGCAACGGGCGATCTGGTAGTAGCGCTCGAAGCCGGAGATGACGAGCAGCTGCTTATAGATCTGCGGTGACTGCGGCAGAGCGAGAAAACGGCCGTGCTGGAGCCGGCTCGGGACGAGGAAGTCGCGCGCTCCCTCCGGCGTCGGCTTGCCCATGATCGGCGTATCGATGTCGACGAAGCCGGCCTCCTCCAGGTGCCTGCGGATGACTCCGACGGCCTGCGCCCGCATGCGGAGGTTCCGCTGCAGCTTGTCACGACGTAGGTCGAGCCAGCGGTAGCGGAAGCGAAGGGTCTCGTCCACGCCCTCGTCGTCGAGCTGGAACGGCAGCGGCGGGCAGCGTGAGAGGATCTCGAGCCGGTCGACCTGGAGCTCCACCTCGCCGGTCGGCAGGTTGGAATTGACCGCCTCGGGCGCGCGGGCGACCACCTCCCCCTCGGCCCGGAGCACGAACTCGTTCCGGAGCGAGTGCGCCGCCTCGATGGCGTCCGGGGCTCGCTCGGGATTCACGACCAGCTGGCAGAGCCCGGTCGAATCGCGGAGGTCGACGAAGACGAGCTTGCCGTGGTCACGCCGGGTCGCCGCCCAGCCGGAGAGCGTGTGGCGCTCGCCGATGTGCCCGGCGCGGACCTCGCCGCAGCTGAGGTCGCGCCAAATCGTCATCGGGCACCAAGCTCGAGCAGGCGCCGTGCCAGCTCCTCGACCGGCACCGGAGGCCCCACGGTGTGGCCGTCGGAGGACGCGATCGTCGCGCCGCTCGCATCCGCGCGAGCGAAGAACCTCGCTTTCCGGCGCTTCGCCTGGGTCTGCTGACCCTTCTGCGAGCGCCCTGCGTACTCCGCGTCGCAGCGCCAGCCCGCACGCCTGAGCTCGGCCATCTGGGCCAGGAGCGCGGGCCGGTCGACGCCGTCCTCGTAGCCGAAGAAGACATCGATCCCTTCCGCCTCGACCTCGACCCCGGCCTCCTCGAGGGCGAGCAGGAGCCGCTCGATGCCAGCCCCGAAGCCCACGCCCGGAGTCGGAGGGCCGCCGATCTCCTCCACCAGGTAGTCGTAGCGCCCGCCTCCTGAGAGCGTGCTCTGCGCCCCGAGCGCGGGCCCGACGAACTCCCACGTGGTGCGCGTGTAGTAGTCGAGGCCGCGAACGAGGGTCGGCACGAGCTCGTAGGCAACGCCGTACGCATCGAGGAGCGCGCGGACGGCGGCGAAATGCTCCTGGCACTCGTCGCAGAGCGACTCGCCGATCTTCGGCGCGTGGGACAAGGCGGTCCGGACGCCGGCGGGCTTGGCGTCGAAGTTGTCGAAGACGCGGAGCGGGCTCGTGGCGCGCTTCGCCCTCGTCTCGTCGTCCAGGTCGGCGTCGTGGTCGTCGAGCCACCGGGTCAGGCTCTCGAGGTAGGCCGGGCGGCAGGCCCGGTCGCCGATCGAGTTCAGCTCGAGCCGGTAGTCGGTGATCCCGAGGCGTTTGAGCCAGGCGTCGTAGAGCTCGATCACCTCGGCGTCGAGCGCAGGGTCGTCGGAGCCGATTGCCTCGACGTCGACCTGCCAGTGCTCGCGATAGCGGCCCTTCTGGGGCGCTGAATACCTGTACATGCGCGCTAGCGTGTAGAGCTTCTGGGGCTGCGGCTCGCGATGCAGTCCGTGCTGCACGTAGGCGCGGCAGATAGGCGCAGTCGCCTCGGGGCGAAGCGTTAGGGAGCGCCCGCCCTTGTCCTCGAAGGAGTACATCTCCTTCTGGACGACGTCTGATCCAGCGCCTGACGTCCGTTCGAAGAGCTCGGTGTGCTCGAAGACCGGCGTCTGGATCTGCCTGTATCCGTAGAGGGCACAGAGCTGCTCGGCCTCCCCCGTGACCCGCTCCCAGAGTGGCTGTTCGGAGGGCAGGACGTCGTGCGTTCCGCGCGGCGCTTCGATCTTCACCGTCGGGTGGCCCGAAGCTCGCCGAGGAAGGGGTTCGAGGCGAGCTCGGCTCCGAGCGTCGTCGCGGGCCCGTGGCCCGGATAGACCACCGTCTCCGGCGGGAAGCGGTCGAGGAGCGTGGCGATCGACGCTTCGAGCAGATCCCAGTCGGAGCCCGGGAAGTCGGTGCGGCCGACCGAGCCAGCGAAAAGCACGTCGCCGGAGGAGAGGCAGCCGTCCGCCCCGAAGGCGAGGTGCGCGGGCGAGTGTCCCGGCACCCGGAGCGTCTCGAAGGCGATCCCGGCCAGGTCGAGCGACTCGTCGCCCTGGAGCAGCACCTCCGGCGTGTACGGGCGGAGCCTCACCGTCGGAGGCACGTAGTCGTTCACGTTCTCGAGCAGCGCCCGCTCGTCCTCGGCCATGTGCACCGCCGCGCCCGTTCCCTCGGCCAGGTCGGCGACGCCGCCGAGGTGATCCCAGTGACCGTGCGTGACGAGGATGGCCGTGCACCGGGCGCCCAGGCCGGCGAGCCTGAGGCAGATCTCGGCCGCGTCGTCTCCGGGATCGACGACGACTGCTTCGCCGGCTCCCGGGGAGCGCACGAGATAGCAGTTCGTCCCGATCGGGCCGAGCTCGAGCTGGGTGACGTCGAGGCTCACGGGGAGGTTGAGTCTATCCAGGGCCGGTTACACTCTCCGCCGCGGTGCAGAGCTGGAATCTTCGTGAAATCGAAGCTCCCGGAGGGAGCCGTTCGCCTTCCGTCCTCCTGAGCGAGGACGAGGCTCGTGCGGTTCTCCTCGCCCTCGAGCCGGGCCAGGCGCTCGGCGATCACCAGGTCAAGGAGCACGCCTGGCTCATCGTCGTGGAGGGCTCGGCTCTGATCGGCGGAGGAGGCGACGAGCTCGAGGCGGGCGTCGGCACCCTCGTCCACTTCGAGCCGGACGAGCGGCACTTCGTGCGGAGCGAGGGCGGCGCCCGCATCCTCCTCTTGCTTGCACCGTGGCCCGGCGAGGGTCACTTCCGCGGTGAATTAAAGGCCTCCTAGGAGAGGCTCTCAATCGGACGCGAGTCGCTCTGCTCGCGGCGACACCGGCTGACCGAAGGCGAGCACGTAGCCGAACGGGTCGCGGACGCGAAACTCGCGCATTCCATATGCCTGCTCCACCGGCCCGTGGAGAAGCTCTCGCCACGCTCGACCAGCTCGAGGTGGAGAGCGTCCAGGTCGCCGTCTGGATACACGTACACGTCGAACATGTCCGGCGCACGACTTCACTGTTGGGTCTTGGCTGCACGGCTTCGAAGCGGGCGAAGTGAAGCTGGCACTCGTCCCGGCTCGCGTAGGCGTAATGACCGCGATTCGGCGCGAAAGACTCGACGTCGAAGCCCAGGGCGTCGCGGTAATACTCGGCTGCCCGGCCCACATCGGCGACGAGCAGCACGGTCGCATGACCCTGTAACCGCATCCGTGTCGCAGCACGAGATCGCCGAACGCCAATCCCGCCCAGCTGCTAGCCGCCGGTCTGCGCGCGCCGGTGCCGCCGCATGAGCGCGCGGTAGACGACGAGATCGACCAGATAGCTGAACGGTAGGAAGATCATGATCAGGAGGGCCGCGTTGAAGATCTTCTGGGCGGTCGACAGTTCTGGCGCCGTGATGTAGGTGACAACGAGGAGCAGCGGTCCGAAGATCAGGCCCCGCTTGAGGACGCGGGCGACCGAAGGGGGCTGGATCGGCCGTCCGCGCCGGTCCGACGGCCCTCGCAACTGCCGCTCGCGCTTCTGGACAGGCGTCCGTTCGAGCGCCCGCGGTGTCTCGACGATCTCCTCGCCTTCCTCGGTCTCGATCACGTACTCGTACTCGTGGCGCTGGAGCTTCTCGCGGCGACGTCGCTGCTTTCGGTTCGGCATGAGAGCGATTATGCCGCGTCGGCCGGCGCAAGCGGCGCACCGCCTGCGGGCGGTCGAGGTGATCGAGGCCCGCCGGCGTTACGACTGAACCGGCTTCCCCGCCTGCACGACAGCGGCGACGTGATCCGTCCCCAGGTGGTAGGCGAAGTAGCGCCAGTCCGGTGCGTCCAAGAGGACGAGGTCGGCGTCGTAGCCCGGCGCGATCCGGCCCACGCGGTCGGCGCGCCGGAGGACGTGGGCCGCGTTGACGGTGCAGGCCGAGAGCGCCTCGGCCGGG
>JBPCPR010000021.1:0-3548 GCA_050998925.1 Gaiellaceae bacterium | reverse complement strand
GCGCTCATGTCACCCCACACGGTGCAGTCCGAGTCACCCGATCGCAATGGTAAGGCGGCTACGGGGTCCCTCGCGCGCGACGGGCCGGGAGCGGTCGACCGCTTGCCGCATTAGTCTTGACGCATGGACACCGCCTTTCGCCTGGCGGTCGCCGCCGTGCTCCTGGCGGCCGCCCTCGCGAAGATTCGCGCTCGCCGCGACTTCATTCGCGGGCTCGAGTCCTACGGCGTCCCCGCGCGCTTCCGCACTTCCGCGTGGGCGCTCGTCGTCACGGTGGAAGGGACACTCGGGGCGCTTCTCGCGCTCGGCATCTTTGCCCGGCCGGCCGCGTACGGGGCGATCGCGCTCGGCCTCGTCTTCGTCGCGGCGCTTGCACGGGCCCGCCTCGCTGGCGTCCGACGGCTTCCCTGCGGCTGCTTCGGCGGCCGCCGCGAGCGCCCGACCTGGTTCCTGCTGGCCCGTGCGGGAGTCTTCACCGCGCTTGCCGCGGTCGCCGCTCTGGCCCAGGAGGGAAAGGTCTCGGCGCCGTCCGCGGACACTGCCGTCCTCGCCTCGCTGGCGCTCCTCGCGCTCGCGGTCGTCGGGCTCGGCGTGCTCGTCCTGGCGCTCTACCGCCAAGTCGGCGTCCTGAGCGCGAGGCTGGCCCCGCGAGGCGCGCTCGAGCTCGCGGAGGAAGGGCCTGAGATCGGCCGTCCGGCACCCGACCTCGACGATCTCGTGCGCGAGGGCTCGGCGCTCGTTGCCTTCTTCTCGCCGACCTGTCCGCTCTGCCGGGACCTGGCGCCGGCCGTCGGCGCTCTCCGGAGGGACGGCATTCAGGTCCGGGTCGTCGACGAGGCGGCCGACCAGGAGGCGTTTGAGCGCTGGAATGTTCCCGGCAGCCCGTTCGCCGTCCACGTTCTCGACGGAGCCGTGATGGCGAAGGGCCTCGTGAACACGCTCGAGCAGCTCGACGGGCTCGTCTCGCTCGGGTACGCGAGGAGGCGTGCTGCGGCCTGACACCGCTCTCGACCGTGCCGCCGAGGCTCTGGCGAGCGGGCTGGCAGCGGGCATGACGCGCCGGTCGTTCCTCGGGAGGCTCGGGACAACCGTGCTCGGATTCGTGGGGGGAGGGGCCGTGGCCGCCGCGGTTGCCCCGGAAGACGCAGACGCCTTCCATTTCTGCGGACACATCTTCACGACCGACTCCTGCCCGACGCCCTATCGCCTTCCGCGCATCGACCGCCGTGGCTATCCGCTTCGACCGCGGGACGGAAAGCCGATCGACAACCTGGGCCGCCGCGTCAACCGCAGCGGCTTCCCGGTCGACGAGACAGGAACGCGGGTGGCTGGACCGGACGGGAGGCTGCTTCCGAAGGGTCCGCGGACACGAATCTGCCAGGACTGGGTTCCGGAGCGCTTCCACATCGAGGCCCGGATCCAGGGCTCGTGGTACCGGTGCTGCAACGACCAGATCCGAAAGCTCGTCGACTGCTGCTCCCGCTCGAAGCGGAGGATCAACGGGGACGCCGCGCTTCGTGGGTACTGCTACGCACCCCGAAACGTGTTCTGCGTCATGTACTACGACACGGGGATTCCGTGCTGATCGAGGCTGCGGTGGTGACGGCAGCTCTCGTTGCGGGGGTCTCGGGCGCCTGGTCCCCCTGAGGACTGTCCATGGTCGAGACGATCACTCCCGACGTGTGCGGGAGCAGGAGGCGACAAAGGTGGGCACTGCTCTTCTTCGCGCTGGGCGCGGTCGTCGCCTCTGCCTGCGTGGGCGCCCTGCTCGGGTTGGCCGGATCTCGCGTCGGCGCGTGGGCGCTCCCCGTCGCGGTGCTCCTCGCCCTCGTCGGCGCGGCTCGGGAAGGTGGGTTCGCGCGCGTGCCGCTCCCGCAGTCGCGGCGTCAGGTTCCCGAGCCCTGGCGGTTCAGGTTGCCGCTCCCGGCCTGGTCGGCGGGGTACGGCGCGGGGCTCGGGCTCGGCTTTCTGACCTACCAGCCGGTGGCGACGTTCTGGGTCGCGTGCGCGGCTGCCGTCGCGCTCGGTCGGCCGGTGGCGGGGGCCGTGTGCTTCACGGCTTACGGGGCCGGTCGATCGCTCCTGCTGCTCCTGCCGCTTCGGCGGGGCTCCGAGCCGACGGCCATCGTCGAGGCGCTCGCCGGCCGCCGCCGCGGCATCCTCCGGCTGAACGCTGTCGTGCTGCTCGCCTGCGCCGCGTTGCTCGCCGTTCCCGCGGCCGGTGCCGAGCCGCTTCCGCTCGGACCCGGAAGCCACCTCGATCCGTCCGCGATCGGGCTCGCATTCGCGTACACGCAGCGTGACGCCGGAGTATCGAGCGTGGTCGTCCGCCTGTCCGCGGGAGGCGTGCTCCAGTACCCGGCCGGTGAGTCTCCGAGCCTGGACGGCGAGCTGCTGGCGTACCAGGACGCCGCCGGCATCCGGGTCGTGCGCTGGGCGACGGGCGCAGAGGTCGCGCGGGCCGACGGCGCCACGTCGAAGCCCGCCCTCGACTGGCCGTGGCTTGCCTACCGCCGAGATCTTCCGGACCAGAGCGTTCTGGAGCTCAGAGACCTCACGACCGGCGAGGTCAGGCAGCTCGGGAGCCTCCCGATAGGAGGCGACCTCGGGCGTCCGTCGATCGCCGCCGGGCGGGTTGCCTGGCACGCCGCAGGCTCTCGCGGCTCCCGCATCCTCCTTTACACGATCGCCAGCGGGCGAAAGCAGGTGGTGATGGCGACGAAGATCGCTCTCGTCTCGAATCCCTCGCTCAGCTCGACCCGGATCCTGTGGATCAGGCAGCAGCAGGGGATCTCCTCCGCTCTCGTCCGCAAGCTTCGGAGGACCCAGGTTCGCAGCCTCGCGAGAGTCCGCAGCCAGCGCACGTTCTACTGGACGGCCGACCTCTACGGGCTGACGGGGTACGTGACGCGTTGGAACGTCGCGACGGGCGCCGCGCGAATCCTGCGCCTCGAGCTCTAGGCCAGCCCGAAACGCGTGCCGCGGGGCCTCGCATTGCGGGATTTCCGCGGATCGAGTAGGTTCCAGAGCCTGCGAGGCACCCGGGGGAAAGCGCCATGGACACAGAGACGAGCGACACCGCGCAGCAACAAGAGGCCGAGCGACTTCGGCCGGCCGACGTCGGTAGCCGGGTCTCGGCGATTCTGGCGGCGGCCGAGCGCGCCGCCGAGGAGCTCAAGACCGAGGCGAAGCGGGAAGTCTCGGAGCTGCTCGGCCGGGCGGGGTCCGACGCGGCGGCACGGATCAGCGAGCTCACCGCCGAGGCGGAGCGCACGCGCGGCGATGCGGACGACTATGCCGCCGACGTGAGGCTTGCTGTCGACGCGTATGCCGCCCAGCATCGCCGCGAGGCGGAGGAGGAGGGACGCCGCGCGGTCGCGGAGGCCGAAGAGCAGTCACGGGCGATGCGCGAGACCGCCGAGGACATGGCTCGTCAGATCGACGGCGACGCCCGCCGAAAGGTCGAGGAGCTCCGGCAGGAGATCAAGCTCCTCGAGGACCGGCGCGAGCGGGCGTTCCAGAGCCTCCGGGACCTCGCTGCCCAGCTC
>JBPCPR010000006.1:0-5495 GCA_050998925.1 Gaiellaceae bacterium | reverse complement strand
GGGGGAGGGGTGGGTTGGCGACGAACCTCCTGCTTGTCCGGCACGGATATCCCCCGGCGGTGATCTACGAGCGAGACCGCACGCGCTATCTGAATGCGCTCAGGCGGGCGGACCGAGGCGACGCGGGCCCGCTCGCCGAGATCTTCGCCCGCGCGGTGACGGACGGCATCTACCGCTTCCTGCTCCCGGGCCTCGCCGGCCCGCACCGGCTCGTCCCGCTCCGCTCGCTCGCCGACTCCGTGCTTTCGGGAAACGCGCTCGCGGTCGCGGCGAAGCGCGGCCGGTTGCGCGCCGTTCGCCGGACGGATCAGTGGTACTCCACGAGGCAGTGGGTCCTGCAGTACAAAGACAGCCGCTACCAGCGCGGACGGGCGGATTCGCAATCTTGACCTATCTGACTGCTGGATAAGTCGAACAGGTCAACTTCCGGCGGCGGCCCCAGGTCTACTCCTAGTCAAGGGCAAGTGCGCCCGGCTGAATCGAACCAGCGGAGCGGTTTAGGAACTCGCTACGGACTTTACCGAAACGCTTGCTAAACGACAGTTTCGCGACACCGAGTTGTACCTCGGCCGGGAGATACCAGCTCGGCATCGCCGAGCTACGAAGCGCCTGATCTCGATGAAGTCTGGTCGCAGCATCGGTGCCGACGTGCACGTGATCGAGAGCTGAAAAGCTGAGGTGCCCCCGGCCGGAATCGAACCAGCGCACCCGGTTTAGGAAACCAGTGCTCTATCCACTGAGCTACGGGGGCTCGAGCTCAATCGTAGCCGGGCCCTACGTGGGATCAGGGCTTGCCTGAGCTGGCCAGCCCGCTCTAGGAGCCGAGCAAGTTTCGCTCGGCGATGCAGTCCTTGGCCCAGGCCTCGATCTGCTCCACAAGCGCCTCGTCGAGCCTTCGGCCCTCCGCGCCTGCGATTCGGACCTGGTGGACCGACGTCTCCAGCGAGCGGTCGATCTGATGGCGCTGCTCGCTCACGATCTCGAACGACTCGAGCTCCGCGAGGAGCTGCTGGGCCAGGCGGTCGATCTCGGCCTGCGTTACCTCGCGGCCTGCGAAGACGCCGAAGTTGACGACGACCTCGGGGCGGCCGTGCACCTCGTCATGGAAGACCATCGTGGAGTCGTGCATCTCCGTTCTCATACCTCACGGGGCTCCCACCTGAACATCCGAATCGCCACGAGGAAGCCCACGACCCCCCAAACGGCCAGGGCTGCGAGCGATCCCCACGGCAGATCGAGCCCGTTCCCGGCCACGAACGTCTCCCGGAAGAGGCGCAGGAGGTAGGTCAGGGGGAGGACGTCGCCGATCGCACGCAGGAACGCGGGCATCCCGTCGGGCGAGAAGAAGACTCCCGAGACGAAGGTCATGGGGAGGTAGATGGCGTTCACGACCGCCGACGAGCCTTCGGCGCTCCGGACGAGGCCGGTCAGGGCCAGCCCGAGGGCGGCGAAGGCGGCGGCACCGACCACCAGGACGAGGGCGAACGCGGCCGGCGAGCCGGGCCAGGACGCGTCGAGGACGTACAGGCCCACCAGGAGCTGGATGATCACCTCGAGCGCGATCACGACGAGGGTCGAGGCGATCACCGCGCTCAGGTAGACCGAGGCGGGGAGGGGCGTTCCGCGCACCCGCTTCAAGACGCCGGACTCCCGGCGGACGACGAGCGTGATCGCGAGGCCCGCAAAGGCAGTCGCAACCACGCCGTAGCCGATCAGGCCCGCGAGGAGGTACGTGGAGCCGCCGATGCCGTCGATTTCCTGGTCTCCGTAGACCGAGCCGAGCAGGACGAGGAAGATGATCGGAAGCAGAAAGGTGAAGAAGGCGGCCTCGCGGCTGCGCCAGAAGAGCACCTGCTGGGCCCTGAGCTCGTGGAGGAAGAGCCTCGTCACGCCTCGTCCTCCGTCACCTCGAGATAGACATCCTCGAGCGTGCGCGGCCGCACCTGGAGGCGTTCGAGCTCCCGACCTTCGGCGAGCGCCCTGGCGGTCAGTTCGTGCAGGACGCGCGTGGGCTCGGGCGTCCGCAGCACGATCTCCTCGCCGTTCAGGCGGTAGCTGATCTCGACGCCCGACTCGCCGGCCAGGAGCTCACCCGGCGTGCCCGTGGCGACGATGCGCCCGTCGCGGAGGATCGCCACGCGGTCGGCGAGGGTCTGCGCCTCCTCCATGTAGTGCGTGGTCAGGAGGATGCTCTTCCCGAGCGTCCGCAGGCCGCGGATCGTCTCCCAGGCCTGGCGCCGGGCCCCCGGATCGAAGCCGGTGGTCGGCTCGTCCAGGAAGACGAGCTCCGGGTCGCCGATCAGGGCGAGGCCGAGGTCGAGTCGGCGGAGCTGCCCTCCGGAAAGCGTGCGGACGCGTGCGTCGGCCTTCTCCTCCAGGCCGACGAGCTCGACCACCTCGGACCGGTCGCGGGGATGTGGGTAGTAGCCCGCGAAAAGGTCGAGGATCTCCCGGACGGAGAGCGTCGGGTAGACCGCCGAGGATTGGAGGACGATGCCGATCCGGGCCCGGAACTCCGAGCCCGCCCGGCCCGGGTCCTCGCCCAGTACCCGCACCTCGCCGCCGTCGCGCTTGCGGTAACCCTCGAGGATCTCGACGGTGGTGGTCTTACCGGCGCCGTTCGGCCCGAGGAGCGCGAACACCTCGCCCTCCTTGTGGCGGAAGTCGATCCCGCTGAGCGCCTCGAAGGAGCCATACGACTTGCATAGCCCGGAGACCTCGATCGCGCTCATCGAACGGACTCCTCCTCGAGCGCCCGGTAGCCGAGGAGCCCCGCGAATGCCATGAGCGCCGTCCCAGCGGCGAGGTCGACGACCGACAGGAAGCGCGTGCCGACGCGTCGCCGCCCGAGCGCGAGGCCGCCCGAGAGGATCGTGAACCAGGTCAGCGTTCCGGCGCCGATGCCGGCCAGCATGGCCATCGCCGCCTGGGTGGAGGTGACCACGTCGGCTGTCGAGGCTGCGGAGCATATCGCCGCCCACGACGCGATCGTGAGCGGGTTCGATGCCGTCGCGGCGAGGGAGGTCAGGGAGGCGCGGAGCGGAGATGACACCTCGTCCTCGGTCTCTGCTCCCAGCCGGATCCGAAAGGCGCTCCAGATCGTCCGAACGCCGAGGAAGCCGAGAACGACCGCGCCGGTGACGCCGAGGCCGATGCGGAGCGCCGAGACTTCGAGGAGCCGGCTGGCGCCCGCGATCCCGAGCGCGCCGTAGAGCGTGTCGACGACCGCGGCGCCCGCGCCGATGGCGACGCCGACGACGAAGGAGCCGCGGAGAACCGAGCGGATGCAGAGGAGAGTGATCGGCCCAACCTGGGCGCCGACCACGAAGCCGAGTCCGAAACCGAGTGCCAGGCCCGCGAGCACCGGCCTAGGCTATCCCGCCGCAGAACGCTCGCTGGCGGCTGCCCTCGCGTTCATAGTGTGGGGAGATGGCGAACCTCTTCTCGCGGCTGCACGGGAACAGGCGGCTCTACGGCGCGCTCCAGCTCGTCGCGCTCGCGATCCTGCTCGGATTCCTCGGCTATGCCTTCCGCGGCACCTGGGCGGACGCGCAGCCGAGACTCCGCTCCGCCAGCCTCGTCCACCTCGGGATCGCCTGCGCCATCCTCGCGGCGTACTACCTCCTGTTCGTCGCGGGCTGGATGAGAATCCTCGCCGCCTACGGGATCCGGGTGCCCTACCGGATCGCGTTGCAGGCCGAGATGCTGTCGATGCTCGCCAAGTACGTCCCCGGCGGCGTGTGGACGCCTGCGGCGCGCGTGGTCGCGATGCGGCGCGCCGGCGTGACGGACACGCCGAAGGTGCTCGCATCCGTCCTCCTCGAGGCGGGTCTCTCCGCCGTCTCCGGGGTGCTCGTGTTCGTGGCGAGCCTCTCTGCGGTGGACGACGTGAACACGTCGCTCCTGCCGCTCCTCGGCTTTGCCGCGCTCCTCGCGTTCCTTCTGCATCCGCGGGTCTTCCGGCCGGTCGCACGCCGGATCCTCCGTCCTTTCGGGGCCTCCGAGGTGCCGGCGCTCTCGTACCGGACCATGGTCTACCTCCTCGTCTACTACTCGTTCACCTGGCTCGTGGGAGGTGCGGCGCTCTACTTCCTCATCCGCTCGGTGGGTGAGGACCCCGGCGTGGCCGTGATCCCGTTCCTCGGCGGCGTCAGCGCCGTGGGGGCGATCGTGGCCGTTCTCTCGATCATCGCGCCCTCAGGGCTCGGCGTTCGCGAGGCGTCCAGGTACGGCATCATGCTTGCGCTGGCGTCCTCGGGTGCCGCTCTCGGCGCGACCGTCTTGAACCGCGTCACGATCACGCTCGTCGAGGCGGCCCTTCTCCTCGTCGGGATGCTGGCCTGGCGCTTGCGCCTGGGCGCTCCCCACCCGCCTGAGCGCGTGCCTGACGGCGAGGCGCCGGCCCGCACCTGACGGCGTCTAGATCAGAAGCCCGGTTGCGTACATGACGGCGATCCCGGCCAGGAAGCCCCCCACGACGTAACCGGAGGTCAGGCCCCCGGGTGCCTTCCGCGCCAGGTAGCGCCCCACCTCGACGACCACCTCGATCGCCGCGCCGGCGGCGGCGGCGAAGAAGACGACGCCGAGGATGTCGTTCGTGATGAACCCGCCGATCCAGGCGCCGAGGATCGCCGGCGCTCCGGCGACGAGCGCGAGCACTGCGAGCCGCGGCCAGGCCACGCCTCGACCTTCCGCGAGCGGCGCGGCGATCCCGAGCCCCTCCGTCACGTTGTGCACCATGAACCCGATGATCAGGAAGCTGCCGAGGGCGAGCTCGCCGAGCGCGAACGACGACCCGATCGCAAGCCCCTCGCCGAGGTTGTGGAGCCCGATGCCGACGGCGACCACCGTGGCCAGGGCGAGGCCGCCGAGCGGAGCGCCCTGCCGTCGCTCGGCGCCGCTTCCCGCGAGCCGCTGGGAGATGAACGTGAGGAGCAAGAAGCTTCCTGCGACGCCGAGCAGCACGAGCCCGGCCCCGCCGAGCGCGCTCGGAAGAGCAGCCTGAAGCTCGAGTGCCTCTGACAGAGCCTCGACTGCGAAGAAGGCGAGCAGCCCGCCTGTCAGCGCCATGAAAGCGGCGAGCCAGTTCGGCGCTGCGCGGCGGAGCGAGGGCAGCCACAGGAGCCCGAGGGCAACTGGGACGATGCCGACGAGGAAGCCGATCAGGCCGTAGCCGAGGACGCTCTGCCCGGAGATCCCGGGGGTCTCGACCGCGGCTGGGATCTCCTCCGTCGTCTGGATGCCGGTCGAGCTCGTGATCCCGACCGCGATCGGGTCGTCCTCCACCCAGTCGAAGGGCACGACGATGGTGGTCGACCGAAGGCGCGAGAGCGTCGACGACCCCTCGACCTCGAACGGGACGATGGCGTCGTCGACGGTGACCGCGGCGATCGTCAGTTCGTCGGGCTGCGGGTTCGTGACCCGGACACGGATCTCGCCCGGCTCGAAGACCACGCGGCGGACGTCGAAGGCGTCCGGTTGCGGCGGGTTCTGGC
>JBPCPR010000284.1:0-4648 GCA_050998925.1 Gaiellaceae bacterium | reverse complement strand
ATGTGACCGATCGTGCCGACGTTGACGTGGGGCTTCGTGCGCTCGAACTTCTGCTTAGCCATGAGTCCTCCGTGTCCTTTACGAGCCCTGTGCCGCTGAGACGATCTCGCTTGCGATCGACTGCGGCACCTCTTCGTACCGATCGAATTGCATGGTGAAAGTGGCGCGGCACTGGGTCATCGACCTCAGGTCCGTTGCATACCCGAACATCTCCGCAAGCGGCACGTGAGCGCGCACAGACTGTGCGTTCCCCCGCGGCTCGAGGTTCTCGACCCGCCCGCGCCGCGAGTTCAGGTTGCCCATGACGTCGCCGAGGTAGTCCTCGGGCGTCACGACCTCCACAGCCATCACCGGCTCGAGCAGCTTCGGCTTCGCGCGCTGCGCGGCGTTCTTGAACGCCATCGAACCCGCGATCTTGAACGCCATCTCGCTCGAGTCGACGTCATGGTAGGAGCCGTCGACGAGCTCGATGCGGATGTCGACGACCGGATAACCGGCGAGGATGCCCGACTCCATCGACTCCTGGATGCCCAGGTCGACGGAGGGGATGTACTCGCGCGGGATCTTCCCGCCGACGATCTTGTCGATGAACTCGTAGCCCTCCCCGGGCTCGCTCGGCTCGAGGTGGATGACCGCGTGGCCGTACTGGCCCCGCCCGCCGGTCTGGCGAACGAAACGCCCCTCGATCTTCTCGACACGCTTCGAGACCGTCTCGCGGTAGGCGACCTGGGGGCGGCCCACCGTCGCGTCGACCGAGAACTCGCGCATGAGGCGGTCGACGATGATCTCGAGGTGAAGCTCGCCCATGCCGGCGATGATCGTCTGGCCGGTCTCCTCGTCCGTGTGGACGCGGAAGGTCGGGTCCTCCTCGCTGAGGCGCTGCAGGCCCGCGCCGAGCTTGTCCTGGTCGCCCTTGGTCTTCGGCTCGATCGCCACCGAGATGACCGGGTCGGGGAAATCCATCGACTCGAGCAGGATGGGAGCGGTCTCCGCCGCCAACGTGTCCCCGGTCGTCGTCGACTTGAGCCCGACTGCCGCGGCGATCTCGCCGGCGCCGATCTCGTCGCGCTCCTCACGGTGGTTTGCGTGCATTTGAAGCAGGCGGCCGATCCGCTCGGTCTTGCCGGTCGTCGAGTTGAGGACGCGCTCGCCGGCCTTGACCTTCCCCGAGTAGACCCGGAAGTACGTCAGCTTGCCGACGTAGGGGTCGCTCATGACCTTGAAGGCCAGCGCGGAGAAGGGCTCGTCCTCGGAGGGACGGCGCGAAAGCTCGTGGTCGGTGCGCGGATCGCGGCCGTGCATCGGCGGGACGTCGAGCGGGCTCGGGAGATAGTCGATCACCGAGTCGAGCAGCGGCTGGACGCCCTTGTTCTTGAACGCCGAGCCGAGGAGGACAGGAGTGACGGCAATTTCGAGCGTGGCCTTGCGGAGGGCCCGCCGGATCATCTCGGAGGTGACTGCCGATTCGTCCGTGAGGTACGTCTCGAGGAGCTCCTCGTCGTACTCGGCGACCGCGTCGATCAGCTGGTGGTGGTACTCCTCGGCCTGCTCGCGGAGCTCCTCGGGGATCTCGATCTCGTCGATCTTGATGCCGAGATCGTCCGCCCAGACCACGGCCTTCATGTCGATCACGTCGACGACGCCGCGGAAGTGCTCCTCCTGCCCGACCGGGAGCTGCACCGGCACCGGGTGGGCTCCGAGCCGGTCGACCATGGATTGGACGGAGCCGAAGAAGTCGGCTCCGACGCGATCCATCTTGTTGATGAAGGCGATCCGGGGGACGCGGTAGCGGTCGGCCTGGCGCCAGACGGTCTCGGACTGCGGCTCGACGCCTGCGACTGAATCGAACACGGCAATCGCCCCGTCGAGGACGCGAAGGCTCCGCTCCACCTCGACTGTGAAGTCCACGTGCCCGGGCGTATCAATAATGTCGACACGAAAATCGCGCCAGAACGCCGGCGTGGCAGCAGACGTGATCGTGATCCCGCGCTCCTGCTCTTGCGCCATCCAGTCCATGACGGCTGCGCCCTCGTGCACCTCGCCCATCTTGTGGGTTCGGCCCGTGAAGTACAGGATCCGCTCGGTCGTGGTGGTCTTGCCGGCGTCGATGTGCGCCATGATCCCGATGTTCCGGACCTTCTCGAGCGCGATCTTGTCGCCGGCGACGGTTGCAGTCTTCTCAGCCATCGGTCCCTGCTACCACCGGTAGTGCGCGAAGGCCTTGTTCGCCTGCGCCATCCTGTAGAGATCGTCCTTGCGCTTGAACGCGCCGCCCTGCTGGTTGATCGCGTCGAGGATCTCGCCGGCAAGCTTCTCCTCCATATGCTTCTCACGCCGATCGCGCGAGTAGCTGACGATCCACCGCACCGCGAGCGTGCGCGCGCGACGCTGGGGAACTTCGATCGGAACCTGGTAGTTGGCGCCACCGACGCGGCGTGACCGGACCTCGAGCACCGGCGTCACCGTCTTGACGGCCTGCTCGAGGACGTCGACGGGCGGCTTGCCGGTCTTCTCGCCGATCGCGTCGAGCGCCTCGTAGACGATCCGCTCCGCCGTGGACTTCTTCCCGCGCGTCATCACCTTGTTGATCACCTGGGTGACGAGCTTCGAGTTGTAGACGGGATCGGGATCGAGCTCGCGAACTGCAATCTCTGCACGACGCGGCATCAGCGATCACCTTTCGAGCAGACCGTGCTCTCAGGCCGCTTTGCAGCGGTCATAAGAGTGCGAGCTGGGAGGAAGGGGGTCAACCTAGGCGCCGCCCTTCTTGGCTCCGTAGCGCGAGCGCGCCTGACGGCGGTCGGAGACGCCGGCGGTATCGAGCGCGGCGCGGATCACCTTGTAGCGGACACCCGGGAGATCCTTCACCCGGCCTCCCCGCACGAGAACAACCGAATGCTCCTGGAGGTTGTGACCCTCGCCCGGGATGTACGTCGTGACCTCCATCCCGTTCGTGAGGCGCACTCTCGCCACCTTCCGGAGGGCCGAATTCGGCTTCTTCGGAGTGACCGTGAAGACGCGCGTGCAGACCCCCCGCTTCTGGGGCGCTCCGCGCAACGCGGGCGTCTTGGTCTTGCTGGTGGGCGCGGTGCGGCCCTTCCGGACGAGCTGATTCACGGTCGGCACGAGTGCTTCGAGTTCTCCTGGTCGAGGTCTCTACGCAAAGAAAGCTCGGCGCAGGCACTTTGCCCACCCCGAACCTCGCGGAATGGTAGCAGCAACGCGTTGCCCGTGACGTCGGTTCAAGGGGTATCAAAAGTGGAGAAACGCCTCTATTGTCCGTGGGAGCGGCCCCACTAAACCGGATGGCGACCGGGATGACTTTGTATCTCCAGACGACGACGTGGATAGCGGTCGGCGCTGCGGTCGGCGCTGCTGCAATCGCGCTCGTCGTGGCCATCGTCCTGCTGGCGCTCGTGCTGCGCTCGCGGCGGGGCCGACGGGATCCCGACGTCGAGCGGCTCCTCCAGGAATCCGACGCTCGCTTCGAGCAGATGCTCGAGGAACTCTCCCGAGAGCTCGCGCGGGCCCGCGAAGAGAGCCAGCGGTCGCAACGGCTCGCGAGCCTCGGCGGCTCTATCGACCTCGACGTGGTCGCCCGCCAGGTGGTCGAGGCGGCACTCGAGCTCACTCCGGCCGAGGCGGCGATAGTGGTCATCTCCCAGCCGGAGGACGAGCCGGTCGTGGTCACCGCCGGGATGACCCCGGAGGAAGCCGAGCGCCAGCCGGTCGGCGGCCGGCCCGACAGCGGCGGCGAGACCCGCGCGATCACGATCAACTACCGCTACGCGGAGGAAAGCGCAGGTGACGAGACGCTTATCCGAGGCGGTCTCGTGATCCCCCTGATGACGTCCCGGGAGCCGATCGGGAGCCTGGCGGTCTTCTGGCGGGGCCGCGAGCGCCAACTATCCGAGCAGGAGCTCCGCGAACTCGAGGAGCTGGCGGCCGCGGCGGCGCCCGTGATCGTAAATGCCCGCCGCTTCCGGGAGGCGCGGCAGCTCGCCGACCTCGATGCGCTCACCAGCCTGCACAACCGCCGCTACTTTCACGACGCGCTCGCCCGTGAATGCGCGCGGGCAACCCGCTACGAACGCTCGCTCGCGCTGCTCGTGTTCGACATCGACGACTTCAAGTCGGTCAACGACCAGGAAGGCCACCTGGGCGGCGATCATGTGCTGGCGCAGCTGGGCGACCGGGTTCAGTCCGTGATCCGAAGCTCCGACGTGGGCTGCCGGATCGGCGGCGACGAGTTCGCCGTCATCTTGCCCGAGTCCGCCCTGGTGGACGCCGAGCAACTCTTTCGTCGACTTCAGTTTGCCGTCGCGAACCGCTCGACCGGGCCCGCGGAACGCCTACGCATCTCGGCCGGAGTCGCAGAGCTTCGGCCGAACGACGATCCGATCTCGTTCTTCGAGCGGGCCGACGACGCGCTCTATCGAGCCAAGCAGGGCGGCAAGGGGCGCGCGATCGCAGGAAACGACGCGTCTTGACTTAGAGCGCGCAGATTCCTCCCCAGGCTCCTGTGAATTCTGTGGACAACCGAGCCACGAGCTGGTACAAAGCCCGCGGTGCCGCAGCGGCCTCGGACAGAATGTAGGAGGATCGAGCAGGTTACGCTAGATCCGGCTGCGGAGAAGTCTTGCAAAGA
>JBPCPR010000148.1:0-3756 GCA_050998925.1 Gaiellaceae bacterium | reverse complement strand
GGCGCGGTCGTCCTGGCCGGCTGGGCGTCCACCCACGTCCAGGCGCTGCGCGAGAAGCTCGCCCTGGGGTTCGTGGCGCTCAAGGATCGCGATGCCTTCGTCCGCGGCGTCGTCTCGTGGCAGGCCGCGAGCTGGGTCGCGCGGTTCGGAGCCGTCTACTTCTTCCTGCTGGCTTTCAACGTCGAGGCAACATTCGGGACGGCGCTCACCGTGCTGGTCGTCCAGAGCCTCTCGACCCTCCTACCGTTCACTCCGGGCGGAGCCGGCGCCCAGCAAGCCGTCCTCGTCTTCGCTCTCGCCGGCAGCGCGAGCACGAGCGCGCTCCTGTCCTTCAGCGTCGGTATGCAGGTCGCCACCGTGCTGGCAAACGTCGTGGTCGGCTTCGGGGCGATCGCGCTGATGCTCGGGACGCTTCGGTGGCGCTCGCGGGTGCGCGCGGACAACGAGGCGGCTACGGCCGAGGCAGCGGCCGCCCCGGAGCCAGCCGCCGCGCGATCTCGGCCAGCTCCTCCAGGGTGAACGGCTTCGGCAACAGCCCGTCGGCCAGCGACGCGTCGTCACCGGCCACGCGCACGCTGCCGGTGAAGAAGGCGATCGCGAGCTCGGCGTGCGTCTCCCGCAGCCGCCGGGCTACGTCGAGGCCGTTTTCGACTCCGAGGTGGATGTCGAGCAGGAGCAGCGAGACCGGCTCGCGTTCGAGAGCCTCGTCGATCTCCACGGAGCTCGTCGCCTCGATCACCCGGTAGCCCTCGAAGCCCAGGTTGATGCTGCAGAGCATCCTGAGCGCGGGATCGTCGTCCGCGACGAGTACGGTCGCCTGGCCCCCCCGGTCCATGCAGTCGAGTCTAGATAGTCGATTCGGCAATTGGCGCGGTAATTGTCGATCGACCATCGAGCGACGGTATGATCGCGGCCTCATGGAGAGGACGCTCAGGAGCACCGAGCGGCGTGACTACGCAACCGCGGTCGCCGATCTCTGGGACAGCCTTGGGGACGCACTCGGCCACCTCGAGCGAATCGCGGAAGCGCCCCCGCACCTCGTCGGCGCGGATGTCCTCGACGAGCTGCCACCACTCCAGTACACCCTGCACACTGCGTCCGAGCTCGCGCTCGGGATCGAGCCGCCGCGTGGAGCCGAGGCGGTCCACGAAGAACTCGTCGGCTCGCTGGCGCACGCGCGTGACGCGACCGCGCAGGTCGCCGCGGGCCTCTCGGATGGCGACGACGAGCTCGTGGAGTGCTCCCTTCCCGAGTGGCGCGGAGCGCTCTTCCGGATCCGCCTCGCGCGCCTGCGCGCCCTCGAGCGACTCGCCGCCCCGGTCCGCTCGGAGGCGCCGGCAGCCTTGACGGAGCCCCCGGGGGGATCCCGTGTCGCCGCACTGGCCGCGACTGCCCTCGTCGTCGTGGGCGCCCTCCTCTTCACGTCCGGCGCGGTGCTCGCAGCCTGGCCGGTCTGGGCCGCCGGCCTCGCTCTGTTCGCGGGCGGCTTCGTACTCTTCAGGCCCTAGCGGCAGCGAGCCGGGCGACAGTCTCCTCCCGCCCGAGGAGCTCGAGCGACTCGAAGAGGCCTGGTGAGATCTTCGACCCCGTGACGGCGACCCGGATCGGCTGGAAAGCCTCGCGGGGCTTCAGGCCAAGGCGCTCGGCCAGGCCCCGGAGTCCAGACTCGAGCGACTCCCGGTTCCACGGCTCCTGGGTCGCGAGGGTCTCCAGCGCGGCGTCGAGCACCAGCTCGCCGCCCTCGAGGAGCTCGGGCGGCGGCTCGACCCGGTGGAAGAGAAAGCCCGCGAACGCCGGAAACGCGCCCAGAGTCGTCATCTTCTCCTGGACGAGCGGCGCGGCCGCCCGGATCCTGGCCTCGTCGCCCTCGAAGCCGAGCTCGCGCAGGTAGGCGGCCAGCGAGTCGGCGTACTCGCCGGCGGGGAGCGCGCGCAGATAGACGCCGTTCAGGTGCTCGAGCTTGGCGTAGTCGAAGATCGCGGGGCTCGACCCGACGCGCTCGAGCGAGAAGCGCTCCACGAGCTCCTCCCTGGACATGATCTCCGTGCGGTCGTCATAGCTCCAGCCGAGGAGCGCGAGGTAGTTGACCAGCGCCGATGGGACGTAGCCGGCCGCCCGGAACTCGGCCACGGACACGGCTCCGTGCCGCTTCGAGAGCTTCTGCCCGTCCGGGCCGAAGATCATGGCGAGGTGGGCGTAGGCGGGCACCCGGGCACCGAGCGCCTCGAGCACGCGTATCTGCTTCGGCGTATTCGAGATGTGGTCGTCGCCCCGGATCACGTGCGTGATCCCGTCGAGCCAGTCCTCGAGCGGCGACGCGAAGTTGTACGTGGGGCGCCCGTCCGCACGGAGGAGAACGAGGTCCTCGAGCTTCCCGTTCGGAAACTCGATCCAGCCGCGGATCGCATCGTCCCACGCGGTCACGCCGTCGTCGGGCATCCGGATCCGGATCGCTCCCTCGTCTTCGTACGCTGTGCCCTCCGCGAGGAGGCGGGCGGCCTCCTCGCCGCACCGCTCCAGGCGGTCGAGCTGGAACGTCGGCTCCCCGTCCCAGCCGAGCCCGAGCCAGTCGAGCGACTCGAGGATGTGGCCCGTCGCCTCGGCGACCTCCCGGCCCGTGTCGGTGTTCTCGATCCGGAGCAAGAACTCCCCGCCCGCGTGCCGGGCGAACAGCCAGTTGAAGAGCGCCGTGTGGACTCCACCGATGTGGAGCCAGCCGGTCGGACTCGGCGCGAAGCGAACTCGGACGGACATAGCTGTCTAGGCTAGCCGGATGCTCCTCGGCGCCCACGTCTCCACGTCGGGCGGGATCTTCACCGCGGTCGACCGGATCGAGAGCTTCGGCGGCGACGCCGTCCAGCTCTTCACGCAGAGCCCGCGCGCCTGGCGGCCGACGAACCACGACCCGGCGAACTTCGAGCGCTTCAAGGAGCGCCGCGCCGAAGCGGACGTGAGCGCCGTCCTCTGCCACGCGCTCTACCTGGTCAATCTCGCCAGCCCGAAGCCGGACGTCCACGAGAAGTCCGTGGCGTCTCTCCTGAACACGATCGACGTCGCCTGCGCGATCGACGCCGACGGCGTCGTCTTCCACGTCGGCTCGCACCTCGGCGCTGGCTTCGACGCCGGCCTGGAGCTGGTCGTACCCGCGCTTCGGCAGGCGCTCGAGCGCTGCTCGGAGACGACGTGGCTCCTGGTCGAGAACTCCGCGGGCGCCGGCGGGACGATCGGGCGTTCGGTCGACGAGCTGTGCCTTCTCGTGGACGCGCTCGGCAGCCACCCGCGGTTCGGCGTCTGCCTCGACACGTGCCACCTCTGGGTCTCGGGGGTAGACGTGACCGACCGGGCGGTCCTCGATTCGACACTGGCGGAGCTCGACGCGCGGGTCGGGCTCGACCGCCTGCGCGCGCTCCACGTGAACGACACGAAGGAACCGCTCGACTCGAACCGGGACCGTCATGCGAACGTCGGCGACGGCGTTCTCTCGGAGCAGCTCGCGGTCTTCCTCGGCCACCCGCTCCTGCAGGGGCTCCCGGCTGTTCTCGAGACCCCGGGGAAGGACGGGCACGGTCCAGACGCGGACGACGTGAGCGCGCTCAAGGCGCTTCACGCACGGGCGCTCGAAGCTGAGCCGGGTCTCAGTCGGCCGGGCTCCGGGCGCCGACCCGGAAGGAGGGCGCGGCCTCGGGTAGCTCCGAGAACTCCGGGTCCACGCACCCGAGCTCGGCCGCCCAGCTCTCGTGGCACTTGGTCCACTCG
>JBPCPR010000079.1:0-5431 GCA_050998925.1 Gaiellaceae bacterium | reverse complement strand
GCGTCCGGCTACTGGGTCAACCTCGGCGTCTACACGGTTCTCGTCCTGTCCGGCGTCCACTACCTTCCGGCGGCGGTCTGCTCCTTCGTCGTCGCGGTGGCGAACAACTACACCTGGAACCGCGTCTGGACGTTCCGCCGGCAGCGGGGGCATCTCGTCTACCAGGGGGTGAGGTTCCTGGCCGTCTCCGGCGTCGCGCTGGGTGGGAACCTGGCAGCGCTGGGTGGCCTCGTCGCCCTCGGCCTGCCGAAGATCCCCGCCCAGGCGATCGCGATCCTACTCGTGATGCCGTGGAACTTTCTCGCGAACAAGCTCTGGAGCTTCCGGCGCTGACTCTTCGGGGTGTCCTCGCGGCCGCCGCAGCCACGCTCGCGCTGGCCGCTCCGGCCGTGGCCGCGTCCCCCACCTCCCCGGTCTACGACTCGGAGGGCAACGTGATCGGGACACCGTTCGTCCCGCAAGAGGAGGCGGGCCCGAGCCTCGGCGAGCGGGAGGCGATCCAGCTCGCGCTCGGGAACCCGAAGATCGCGGACTGGGTCGATCGCTACGAGGGCCAGAAGCTCAAGAAGGAGGCGAGCTTCGACGCGAAGAGCGGTCTCTGGACGGTGAAGGTCTGGGCGCCCGGCGACGCGGGCCAGATCGTCCTCGCGCGGGTCGAGGATTCGTCCGTTCGAGTCACGGAGGCCTGGACCGGCCCGCAGGTCGCCTGGAAGATGGCGCGCGGCTACGACGGAGCGTTCGGCAGGAGGATCAACGATCCCTGGATCTGGCTCTCGTTCTGCGCCGTCTTCCTGGTCGGCCTCGCGAACTGGCGGCAGCCGCTCTCGCTCCGGAACCTCGATCTCCTGGCGCTCCTCTCCTTCTCGATCTCGCTCTGGTTCTTCAACCGGGGCGAGATCTTTCGTGCCATGCCGCTCGTCTACCCACCCCTCCTCTACCTCCTCGGCCGCGTCGCCTGGATCGGCTGGCGCGGTCGCGGGTCGCCTGCTCGCGCCGTCTGGCCGGTGTGGCTCCTCATCGGTGCGACGGTCTTCCTCGCCGGCTTCAAGATCGGCCTCAACCTACGGTCGTCGAACGTGATCGACGTCGGCTACGCCGGCGTGATAGGGGCGGAGCGGATCGTGTCGGAAGGCCAGATGCCGTACGGGCACATGCCGACCGACGACGGCGATGAGTGCGGCAAGGCCGACGCCGACGGCTACGTGCGCGAGCGGATCCAAGAGAACGGCCGCTGCGAGTCGGCGAACGATCGCGGTGACACCTACGGGCCCGCCAGCTACCTCGCGTATGTTCCCGGGTACGCCATCTTCGGCTGGAGCGGCAGGTGGGAGACCTCAACCAGCACGTGGCGGGACCTGCCCGCGGCGCACTTCACGTCCATCCTCTTCGACCTGCTCGCGCTGGTCGGGATGGGTCTCGTCGGGAGGCGCTTCGGCGGCGTCCGTCTGGGCGCCACGCTCGCGTTCGCGTGGGCGGCCTACCCCTTCACGCAGTACGTCTCGAACTCGAACTCGAACGACGCGCTCATGCCCGCGCTCCTCATCTGGGGGTTCTGGCTCCTGCACGCGGCTCCCGCCCGCGGGTTCCTCCTCGCGCTCGCCTCCTGGACGAAGTTCGCCTCGCTCCTGCTCCTGCCCCTCTGGGCCTTCTACCCGCGAGCGCTCGGCAGGCGAAGCTCACGGAAGACGGTGGTGTTCGCCGGCGGCTTCCTGCTCGCCACGATGCTCGCCTTCTCGGTCGTCCTCCTCGAGCCGGACCCGCTGCACGCGCTCCGCGTCTTCTGGGACCGGACTTTCGGATGGCAGCTCGACCGGCCGTCGCCGTTCTCGATCTGGCATTGGGGCGAGTACCCCGGTTATCCCGACCTGCACGTGGTCCAGGCCGTTCTCAAGGTGTTGCTCCTCGTGGCCGCGGTGGCCCTCGCCTTCGTTCCGCGGGTGAAGACGCCCTTACGACTCGCTGCTCTGTCGGGAGCGCTCCTGATCGGCTTCGAGCTCGTCCTGACGCACTGGTTCTACCTCTACCTCCCCTGGTTCTTCCCGTTCGTCGCCTTCGCCCTGCTCGCACCCGCCTTGAGGGCACGCGAGCCCTGGCCCGTCGAGCCGGCCCCCGAGGTGCGAGAGCTCGTCCCCGCCGCCCCTGTCTAGCGCACCGGCTTCCTAGGGCGTCTGGACTGACACGCGCACCGGCTCGCAGCTCGTGGCACGTCCATCCGTCCCGCACTCGACGAGCACGCCCTCGATCCGGACGTCACTGCCGGCCGGCTCGAATCGGACGGGGAGGCCGGTCTGCATCCGCTCGATCGCGAGCTCGGCCTTGACGCCGATCACGGAGTCGTGCGGCCCGGTCATGCCCGCGTCCGTGATCGCCGCGGTACCGCCCGGTCCGACGCGGGCGTCGTTGGTCTGGACGTGCGTGTGCGTTCCGAGCACCGCCGTGACGCGCCCGTCGAGCATCCTGGCGAGTGCGATCTTCTCGCTGGTCGCCTCCGCGTGGAAGTCGACGACGATCACGGAAGTCGAGCGCCGGGCCTCTTCGAGGAGCTCGTCGACGACGCCGAAGGGGTGCACGTAGACGTTCAGGAAGAGAGCTCCCTGGAGGTTCACGACGGCCACCGGCGTCCCGTCGGCTGCGGGTTGCACCGTCAGGCCGCGCCCCGGTGCACCCGGCGCGGCGATGTTGGCCGGGCGGATCAGGCGGGAGCTCGACTCGAGCAGCGGGTAGACGTCGCGGCGGCGCCAGACGTGATTTCCGGTCGTGACGACGTCGGCTCCCGACGCCAGGAGCTTCTCCGCGAGCTTCGCGGTGATGCCGGCGCCGTCGGCGATGTTCTCGCCGTTCACGATGCAGAAGTCCACGTCGAGGCGCCGGCGCAGGTCGGGGAGGTGTCCCTCGACCGCACGCCGGCCGGCCGGCCCGAAGACGTCGCCGACGAAGAGGATCTTCATGAGCTGGTTGGTCGGTACTCGGCGTGCATCGTCTAGCCGTCGATCGTACGCAGAAGCTCGTCTAGCGGGAGCTCGGCGAGCGACTGGACTACCAGGTCGGCCTCCTCCAGGGCGAGCCCCGCGGTGACCGGATTGGGGACGGCGACACAGAAGAGCCCGGCCGCCTTCGCCGCCTGGACGCCGTGCAGCGAGTCTTCGAAGGCAATCGCTTCCCCGGGCCGGAGCCCGAGCCCGTCCAGCGCCTCCAGGTAGAGGTCGGGTGCGGGCTTGGCCCGCTTCCGGTCGCCGTTCGCGCACGTGACGGAATGCCAGACGCCCTCGAGGTCGAGCCGCCGGATGTGGGAGAGCACCCAGTCGTTCGAGGCGCTCGAGACGATCGCGACCCGCAGGTCGAGTCGCTCGGCAGCGTCCAGGTAGGACTGGACGCCGTCGCGAAGCCCCTCGGCGTTCGCCAGTTCGAGCTCCCGCTTCAGGTAGCGCGCGAGGAGTTCGTCGCGGTCGAAAGCCCGGCCGGTCAGGCCCTCGAGCTGGCGAATCGGGTCGAACCGTTCGTCGAGGGTGCCGACGTTCGTCAGCCAGTCGGAGACGAGCAGCTCGTGCCCGTGTTCCTCGTAGATCTCGCACCAGGAGCGGTAGGCACCGGCCTCGGTGTCGACGAGCAGCCCGTCGAAGTCGAAGAGCAGGCCGCGGATGCGGTCGGCGGGCAGGCTAGGGACTCGTGAGCGAGGCTGCGGCGTGCACCTCGATGTGGACGTGCTGGCCGCGGTCCTGTGTGAAGCGCGCCAGCCCGGCTCGCTCGACGGACGAGAGGTCGATCACGCGGCCGATCTTCGACCGCGCCGCCGAGACCGTCGTGCCCACGTTCAAGGAGGGGTCGACCCGGAGGTTCTCGAGGGTGACGACGTAGCCCGGGTTCCCCGACGGCTGCAGGTCGATCCGGACCCCGAACCGCCTCCCGTTCACGATCTGGTCCGAGATGGCGATGATCGTCCCGTCCACGGGCGCGTAGACGTCAGTGTCCACGGGTGCGCCGACATCGAGGCCGCCGGTCTGCGGCCCGACTCCGCCGTCGAGCAGGTAGTAGCTGAGCCCGGAGCTCGAGTCGCCCAGCAGGCGGTGGAGGAGGCGGCCGAAGATGCCTGCGTTCGCCTGCGTCCCGACCGGCTGGAGAGCAAGAGCGCCGGTTCCGGCTGCGTGGTAGCCGATCGCGGTTACGCGCCCCTGGGCGATCGGAAGCTGGACGCGAAGCGAGTCCCTGAGCGCCACGACCTGCGGCTGGGGCGGCCCAGAAGGCAAGAGGCGCTCGGCTGGAGCCGGACTGGTCGACGAGGCAAGCGTGGTGGACCCTCCCGTGCCGAAGGCGGTCAGGAGAAGGGTCACCACACACACGCCTGTAACGACGAGGAGCGCTGCGATCCGCCGCGCGCGACGGGCTCTCAGGCGCTCCTGATCCCGCTGGGCGACACGGGTGGCAAGCCCTGGGGCTTGGGGCCAGGCCATCCGCGGCACGGTACCCGAGGCCCGGGCCTCTTTCAATTTCGATCCGCTTCGCAACCTGCGTACGGGTGCGGGATCGAGCTCGGGCTGGAGCGCGAGCGCGCCGTCGACGCCGTTCCACCAGTCCCACCCGTCCGAGCGCGACGTCCGTGCATTCGGCCTGCTTGCAGGCGTTTCGGACTGGTGGTCGTAGAGTCCGGTCACTGGCACGCTGCTACAGTGGCCGCCGGCGTGATCGCCGTCGTCGGATACAAGCCTGACAGGCACGGCGGACGCTCCTGACCGTCCTCCTGGCAGCGGACGCGGTCGCGCGCCGGTTCGGGTCCCAGCTCGCTCTCGCTCCCACGCGTATCCAGGTGAGGGCGGGCGAGACTCTGGCGCTGATCGGCCCGAACGGTGCCGGCAAGTCGACGCTGCTCTCCATCCTCGCCGGCGCGCTCGCCCCGAGCAGCGGCCGTGTGACCGCCGTCGAGCCTCCGCCACGGATCGGTTGGCTTCCCCAGCGTCCGGGGCTCTACGGACGGCTCTCGGCGCGCGAGAACCTCGTCCTGTTCGCAAAGCTCGAGGCCGTTGCCGACATTCCCGCAGCCGTCGGCCGGCTCCTGGCGCTCGTGGCGCTCCCCGACGACCGGAAGCCGGCCGCGGAGCTCTCAGGCGGGAACCAGCAGCGGCGGAACCTGGCGATCGCCCTGCTCGGAGAACCGGACGTACTTCTTCTGGACGAGCCGACGGCGGCTCTCGACCCGACCCAGCGCCACGCGCTCTGGACCGTTGCCTCGGACGTTCGAGAGCACGGCGGTGCCGTGGTCTTCGCGACGCAGAACCTCGAGGAGCTCGCGCGCGTCGCCGACCGGGTGGCCGTCCTGCTCGGAGGGGAGCTCGTCTTCGCCGGCTCGATCGCGGAGTACGAGCGGTCGCCGGAGGCGGACGTCTTCGCATGATCTCCCGGATCGGAGTCCTGCTCGGAAAGGACGTCCGCATCCTCC